>JAYUTD010000054.1:0-6043 GCA_043755305.1 Saprospiraceae bacterium | reverse complement strand
GAGTGTTTACCAATCCGGAATTAATTTCAATCTCAACCCCAAAAAATTATCCACATTATCGCAACGCAATTGGGACAGATCATCTTATGTATTTTTTGATGGGATTTACAAGGATTCTCTCAATCAAGCAATCCAAAATGTCACCTATCTTGACTATAAATATTTTCCTTTGCAATCGTTTGGCTTCAAAGAAAATCATTTTATGGCATGGGACATGAATGAATTGAAATCATCGCCAGGATATGCTGGTCTGGACAATTTTCAAGTTGCTGAAAAATTTGAAGCTGAAGCCAACTGCTTTATTATTGCTAACTCATCTATCGTTGAAGATCTGCAAACAGCCACAATGATTGAATTTTATAAACGGCCGGATAAAAAAGAAGGTGCTATTATAGCAATAGGTGATCCATCTTACGATTGGACCCAAATATTGATGCCCGGAGCACCTGAAAAACCAACTTGGTTTATTGGTGATAATTATACCAACGGGCACCTGGCCAATGTCAAGAAACTGACCACCAATTGTATTGACTATCTATTGACAAAATAGCCTTAGTACGTTGTTATAAAACTGTAAACTTACCCTTTGGCTCTTTCTTTTGCGCGAAAAGCAAAAGTTTTATTTTAATATATGTAACTGGCTGAAAAATAAGCCCATATTATTAAATTCAATCCCATTTTGAAATACCCTTTTTTACCCCTATTTTTGTAGCCAAATTAAAATTTTTTACTCCTATGGGAAGAGCATTTGAATACCGAAGAGCGGCCAAAGAAAAAAGATGGGCCAGCATGTCTAGAATTTTTCCAAAACTATCGAGATTAATCACTCTAGCTGTCAAGGAAGGCGGTGGTGATCCGGACATGAATTCAAAGCTTAGGCTTGTCATCAACCAAGCCAAGGCCAACAATATGCCCAAGGACAATATTGATGCAGCCATCAAAAGAGCTGACGGAAAAGATGGAGCTGACTTTGCCGAAATTTCTTACGAAGGCAAAGGGCCTCATGGGGTTCAAATATTTGTGGAATGTGCCACAGACAATAGTACCCGAACTGTAGCCAATGTAAAATCCTATTTCAATAAAGCCGGAGGACAGGTAGTACCTTCAGGTTCGCTCGAGTTTCTATTTGATCGAAAAACAGTCATAGAATTTGAAAAGCCGGCAGACATTGACCTTGAAGAATTAGAATTTGAATTAATAGACAGTGGTTTGCATGAATTCGAAGTGGATGGCAATACGGTATATGCCTATGGAGACTATACAGCGTTTGGTTCATTGGTCAAAGCCTTAGAAGAAAAAGGGATCACTTTGAGTGCCGCAAAACTGGAAAGAATATCTAATGCACCCGCAGAATTTTCAGATGAGCAGATGGCCGATATCCAAAAGTTGCTTGACAAATTGGAAGATGACGACGATGTACAAAATGTATATACCAATATAGCCTGATAGCATTTGTTTTGGCTAAAAGAAAGGACTGCTTTGTTTAAGCAGTCCTTTCTTTTTTATACCCAACCTTAAGACACATTGCCTTAACATTCTACGTATACATTTAAAGCGTTACCACTATACACTAAATAAAAACTGTTTTGTTGCTTGCTTTTTACTTAACAACTGATCCAGGAAAAACAAACCTAAAAGGCAAAGAGAACCTAGCAATAGGGTAGATGAGTGGTCTGAAAAAATGGAAGTTGTTCCGGTTTGGATTGCGTTGTATTGAATGCCATACACCAAAATACATATAAATGAACCTATAGCAAATAAAATAGGGCCAAGGTAATCTTGTAAAATAGATTTTTTTTCTAATGCATCGATATTAATCGGGGTGTATATATCTGCAACCAATTGAGGTTTTGCTTTGGCCGCCATTTCATTGCTAAGGAGCTTAGTTAAATGGCTTTCGTAGTTTTGATTGAGGCCTATTTTTTTACTTAATTTTTGTCCCAGTACTTCATCAATTCTGGCTATATTGTCGAATTCTTCTTTTAAATAAGGATGTGTGGTCAATAGCTGTTTAAACTGCGAAAGCTCCTCTGGGCTGCATTCGCCGAATGAATATTTAATCAATAATTCTTCCATGATACACGATTTAATATTTATCAAAATACTTTTCTATATGCTTTGCCATTTCTTTTCTGGCCCTGAACAATTTTATTTTTATGTTGCTTTCTCCAAAGTCCGTTGCTGCAGTGATTTCTTTTATGCTCATTTCATTGAGATAATACATTTTAACAAGCAATGCATCTTCTTCGTTCAAAACAGAGAGCAATTTTTGAATGTTTTCTTTTTCCTCTGATTGGTAAACCCCTTCATCTGCTCTGTCGCCGTTATCAACAAAGAGTAAAGTCGATTCATCCTGTGTTACTTTTTGCCTTCTTTTGTAGTCGATACCTGTCCTGTATGCAATAGTAAAAATCCATGATTTGAAAGCTGAAGTGTAATTGTAATCCTGTATTTTATTGACGACCTTTAAAAATGTATCCTGGCAAGCTTCCTCAGTTTCATGTTTTGTCTTCAAAATGTTATAAATAATGGTATAGACATATGACCCATAATGGTTAATCATAAGACCCACGACCCTCTGATCCTGAATCAAGAGCCCATTGACTATCTGATTATCTATGTCAAGCATGGTATTAATACGCAGGGTATTTTGGTTTGGTTACACTTGTCGGCGCTATTTTTCCGCTCTTGTGGTTCATTGCGCAATCCTTGCCATGCCTTCTTTAAAATCTCTGGCTTCACGGTATTTGGGCTCAATGGCTGTTTTGCCGGTATTATCCATGAATCCAAATCTGGTTTCCGCTATAAAACGTATCATGCCTTCTTTACTATCCCAGATGATAGGCAGAGCTGGTGGTACGACAATCTTGCCGGATTTATCAATGTAACCCCAGATACCGCCATCCTGAAAGCCTGCCAATCCCTCATTGAATTGGTAGACATTGTCAAAAAAGCGATTGAACAGCGGTTTGCCTTTGCTATCAATGAATCTGCATTTGTCTACTTCATAGCTTATCCACGTTTCTTCTCCTCCATATTTTAAGGTATTTTTTGATTGGAAAAGGACCTTGCCCTTTTTGTTGATCAGGCTATAGTTATCGTCTTTCGTAACAATCGCAACGTCATGGACAAAGTCAGCTGCTTCGCTGTAAGGACCCAATGTTTCTTTGAAGCTATTGTCAAGAAAACAATAGCCAGCTTCTTTTTTGCACCTTATAAGACTACAAGAAGCAGCATTTATCGCCTTGTATACAGGCTTGGCGAGCCAATTTCCGCTATGGTCAATGATGCCAAATTTTTCTGCTTCCATCGCTACAAAGCGGCCTTTGTCCAAATGGGATAGGTCGGCATATGGTTTGGTGGAGCAAACCCGCCCTTTGCGGTCAATTATACCAAAGGCACTATTTTCATTAAAAATGGCATAGCCATCACTGAAATCGCCGCAGTTCTCGGAAGGGCAGTCAAATAATTTTTTACCTATAAGATTTATATAGAAATATTTTTTGTCAAAGCCTTGAACCAAAGCAATGCTATCTTTAAATTCATGTGCATCCAGAAAAGTCGGAGCGATTAATACCCGGCCATTACCATCTATATACCCCCATTTTCCTTTTACATTGACTATGGCCAGTCCGTGGTCAAAGTCTCTTGCGTCATCAAATTGTATGTCAATCACAATAGCACCGTGCTTATCAATAAATCCCCACTTAATGTCAGGTTCTCTATAATCTGCCAGCCATGCTGCTGCATCCGGGCTGTTGACCGGGCTCTTCAACTTATCTGAGCTGTCTGATTTACATCCTAATAGTATTAATAAAATGATAAAGTTATAAGGTGAACGGCTCATTTGAATCATTAAACGTTATTTTTGTAATACTATAATGCAATAATAAATATTTGTATGCAGACCAAAGCATGTTTTCTCTTTCTTTTTTTATGTATGTTCACATCGTTGTTGGCACAATCTACTTGGATGCCTTATGAATCTTCCGATCATGATTTTACCATTCTGTTGCCGGAAATGCCGCTTGAAAAAAGCAAGACTTTGCATACAGAGCTAGGTCAATTGGTGACCAATAGTTATGCAGTATCTCTGGATAAAAAAAGCAATAATTTTTTCTATTCTATCAATACAGTACTTTATCCAAAAGCTACTTTTTCGTCCGATAGCTTATCTTACAATAATGAAGTACTGGCTTCTCAGATTGAAGCCCTCAGCGAAAATCTAAAATGCAAAGTTGTTTATCAAAACAAAATGAAAGTATCCGATGAAGAGGGCTACCTTTTCAGGTTGTCCGATGACAAAAGTGGTGAGGTGGTGAAAGGGCTTATTGTTATGTATAAAGACAAGATTTTTACTGTGACTGTATTTACCCTGTTGGATCGAAGTTTGAATGGGGACGTTGATAAGTTTTTGAACTCTTTTACATTGATCAAATAATCCGTCATTGGGTAAAAAGATTGCCATAGCATTGTTGTTAGTTGTTTCTATTGTCACTTTTTGGGTCAATAATTGGGGGACTCCGGCATTTGTAGAAAAGTATTATTTAAATACAACATACCAAAGTATAAGACTTGTTTACGCAGCTACAGCAGCCCATTTGCCATTTGCCTTTGTTTACGTTCTTTTGCCGCTGGTATTAATTTGTCTTTGGCGTCTTGGAGTTTCAATGAAGGAAAATATAAATTCAGGGTCTTTTAAAAAGGCTATAATAGTTATCCCATTTTTATTATTGGTCTTTTACAATCTTTTTTATTTCTTTTGGGGCTTTAATTACAGAACCCGCGATGTGTCAAAGCGATTGAATTTATCCTCCATCTCTCTGGATACCTTAATGATAGCGCAAGAATTGATTGTGGTCAATGAAGCATTGACGCAGATAAGAGCAAGACTATGTGCAGATACAATAGCTGTTTCTTATAATTTGAGACCTCCTGATGTCGAAGAGAAAATAAGGCTTTCGCAGCAAAAGTTGCTTTCAGGGTGGGGCTTTATAGCCGACAAGACCATAAGGGTAAGGCCACTTTATCCCAAAGGCACATTATTGATTTGGTCCACTGCAGGAATTTACAACCCATTTAGCTTTGAAGGCCACTATGACGCAGGTATGTTTCACCTGCAATCAACCTACGTCATAGCGCATGAGATGGCCCATGGCTATGGCATTACCAATGAAGCAGATTGCAACTTTATTGCCTTGCTTACCTGCCTCAATACTGGCAATGACTATATAATGTATTCGGGCTTACTTACCTACTGGCGGTATTTGATGAATGAACTAAAAGAAAAGGCGAGGTATTCATTTTATAAGGCGGCTTACCACAGACCATTGGGAGTAAGAAGGGATATAAAAGCATTGTATGATGCATTGGACAAATATCCGGATGTCATGCCTCATCTGAGAGACCTCATTTACGACACTTACCTTAAAACCAATGGGGTCCATGATGGCTTGAAAAGTTACAACAAGGTAATCGATTTGGTATTTGCTTATAGAATAAAGCCTGGCAGAGTTCTATCCTTCACAAAATAAAAAAAGGACAGCACCATCAGTGACATCCTTTAATTTTAATGAGCGTATCTACTATTTTCCATACAAGTTATATCTTTCTAAATTTAACTACTTCTTGTGGAGTTTTAATAAAATACATGCCACTTGGCAGATAGGATACGTCAATCCGATTTTGATTTTTAGCATCCATAAGCAATTTGCCATTTATGTCATAGAGCGCAATTATGTCATCAGCCGTATTTTCGATATTGATGTGGTCAGAAGTTTCTGTAGGAAACACCCTAAGCTTATTCTTTAAACCCAAATTTATAGACTTTACTTCAAAAGTTTCAGCTCGGCCATCGTAGTCCACCTGAACCAATCTGTAAAAGTGAGTTCCGGGTGTGGTCTGACTATCGGTATATGTATAGGATTGCTTTGAGTGACTGGTACCATGGCCTTCTACCGATCCTATTACCCCGAAATTTATGCCATCCTTTGAATGCTCCACATCAAAATGAGAATTGTTGATTTCGCTAGCTGTTTGCCAG
>JAYUTD010000053.1:0-2409 GCA_043755305.1 Saprospiraceae bacterium | reverse complement strand
AAGGGTGGTTTATAGAAACAGAGCAGGATTTTTTTGATGACAGTGCTTGCCATATGATGGATTTCAGGGTAGAACAGAATGAAGAGGTCCGGTTTATGTATGTGTTGCCATCCAGCAAGAGAAAAGCGCTGATCGAACTGGCAATCTTTTCCAATGAAATATTGGCACAAGACGACTACGATGCTGTTATAAAAAAATATGTTGACGAGCAATTAAAGCTTACCTCTTATAAAATTGAAGAAACAGAATTTGGCATTATACCCATGACAACCCACGACTTTAGTCAATACGATACTGAAAGAGTGACCATGATTGGCACTATGGCCGGTGCAGTAAAGCCCAGTACCGGCTATGCATTTATGCGGATACAAAAGCACCTGGATGAAGTGGTAAGATGCATATTGAGCAATAAACATCCACGCAAAGCGCAGTCGGTGTTTAAGCAAAAATACAAATTATACGACGCTACTATGCTTGATGTGCTACTCAACCAAAAACAAAATGGAGCAGCATTTTTCTATCGCTTGTTTTTAGACAACAGTACAGAAGCTGTTTTTAAATTCCTGGATGAAGACACTTCGATCGTGGATGACATTCGCCTAATGAATACTGTCGATAAGTGGGTATTTGGAAAGAGCTTTGTAACACAATTGTTGCGGCCATCCTAAAAAAATCATCGTAAAAGCTTGCTTTAAAAATTTATACCTGAGCCAAATCCCAGGTAGTAAGTTGTACAATTTGCATCCAATAAATACCCATTATTGAACTTGACAAACAGATGATTGGACCATTCGTACCCAAAACCTACGCCAATATCTAATTTGAGTCTTTCTTCATTGGTACTGATTTTTTGTACATCATATAGCAGGCCTGCATTGATGCTGAATATTCTTTGGCTAGGTATATAGTATTTACCGCCAAGGGATACAAATGAAAAGTTTCTGTATCGTGGTACTTGAACTTCTCTGTCAATTATCCTGAAACCACCTTCGGCATTCAGGTCAATCCTACCGGACAACACCCTTGAATACAGAAGGCTGAAGTTATGGGATTCAAATGCTGACTGGCGCCATCGCTGCCAATATTTCACTTCGACATTATTTCTTTTAAGAGGAAGTTGGGCATCCACCTCTTTGGTAATAAAAAAAATAGAAAAGCAGCTTGCGAAAATGATTTTATGGAGCATAAAAGTATTTTATGGGTATTAAACCCAGATTAAGCATTAGAAATTTACTGCAACTAAATTCTGCTTCAAATCTATTTCGGTTCTCATTTTTCTGTCCTCATCGTAGGATTTACTACGATTGCGGGAGAAAAACTCCGAGCCTCATAGCTTTTTTGCATAATTTAGTTTCGCTACAAAGTCCAATGCTTAATCTGGGTTAAAAAAAAGCTATTCATGAACGGTTGGTTTTCTAAAATATCTATTCTTTCATTATTCATCTATTTCTAATTCGTAGACAAACTCTCCATCTTTCAGCTCGCCATAGTAGGCGATCTTGCTATCTGTATTGCTATGCAGTTCACAAGCTATTTCAAAAACAAACCTGTAATGGATTTTTCTATTTTGTTTTCTTTTCTCCAGAGAGACCAGATCAAAATGGTGTTCTTTTTTTGTAAACTTTGGTAGTAAAGAAATTTGGGCTTGAGGCACAATACCAGAACTTTTTTGTTTGTAGAAATCATAGCTAGGCAAAAATATTGAAGTCCATCCAATAATAAATTCAAAACCTTTATTAATGTCAATAGGACCTATTTGAAATACGGCTATGTGTTTTTCAGTTGTTAAAGTAGTATCCGTTGTTATAGGGGTATTAATATAAACCCAAGGAGAGAATTCTTGGACTATGCCATTATAATTATCAAAAATACTTGGCCCTAAATCCATCATGAAAAGTGAGCCTTTTTTCAAAGAATTTGGAGTTAAGGTAGGATTCGATGCTGAAGTTTGAGAAATGTTGTAAACACCATAAATCTTTCCATAACCATTGACATCATGCGAGATACAAAAATCGACTTCATTTATTTTACCTTTGAAGTATGTATCTCTGGTTTCTTTAGCACAAGTAAAGTGCATCTTTTCTAACGCATTTTTAAAACTTGCTTTACGATATATTTCAACAGCGTTTTCAAAACTTGAGATAGGATAGCTAACATCATCTCCACAGGCTATGGTAAGTAGCGAAGAAATTACTATGAAGGTTATTGATTTTATCATTGTATAGTTTGTCTTTATTAAAATAGAGGGGATTTCAATAGTATCCCCTCCATTAAATATGATTAAAATTTACTTATGGTTGTGGACCGCCATCTTGCACATTGATGAGAAAGGTTTTATTCTCTCCACCAGGGCAAAGACTGGTCACTTTCGCAGATAGCTTACCTTTCTGCATAGTACTATTCCAGCTG
>JAYUTD010000052.1:0-2416 GCA_043755305.1 Saprospiraceae bacterium | reverse complement strand
AAGAATTTATCCTTCAGGTGCCATGATTTCACAAACATCAGGACATGGGGATTTTCTTTCTGTAAATGCTGTTCCGAGAGATGCAACAGCAGGCCTTGATTTTACGGAGCGTTTCAATTTTGGAATTTTGGCAGATGGTGCAGATGAAGTATTGAAACGTACAAGAGAGCAGCTTCGTCTTGGGGCAACGCAGATAAAACTAGCAGCTGGCGGTGGTGTTTCTTCCAATTACGATCCTCTTGATGTATCTGAATTTACAGAAGCCGAAATGAAAGCCGCAGTTGATGCAGCCGAAAATTGGGGCACTTATGTAACCGTACACGCATACACACCAAGAGCTATACAAACTGCGCTTCGTGCCGGTGTGCGCTGCATAGATCATGCACAACTTATTGATGAGGCTACCGCAAAAATGGTTGCGGATAAAAAAGCATGGTTAAGCCTGCAACCCTTTATAGATGAAGGTAAAAGTTCTTTTGCAGAAGGGTCTCCAAACAGAATTAAACAACAAACCATGATGAAAGGCACCGATATCGCTTACAATTTTGCAAAAAAATACAACATTAAAACAGCATTTGGAACTGACTGTTTATTTCAGCCCGAGCATTCCGCTAAAAGAGCTGGTGATCTTACAAAATTATTGAAGTGGTACACTCCTTACGAAATATTAAAAATGGCAACCTCAACCAATGCTGAATTACTTACTATGAGCGGACCACGTAATCCGTATCCAAATAAATTAGGTGTAATAGAAGAAGGTGCTTATGCAGATATGCTACTGGTAGATGGCAATCCACTTAAAAACCTGACTATTTTGGAGGACTTTGATAAATCCTTATTAATGATTATAAAAGATGGGAAAATTTACAAAAACACCATTGATAAATAAATAACACCTTTAATTAATATATTATAGTCCAATGACTTTGGTATAATGTCGCTATTTATTTCATTTGGTTCTCTACTGTGGCGGATTATTGGACTAATTTGAAATAACTAGCGATATAAAACACTCCAATAAATGAGTTAATCATTGATTAAATAAAACTAGTTCCCTATTCTTTTTAGATATAAATAAGTGAAGCTTATACTCACTTTCTCAAAAGTTATATTTAGATTTACATCAGTAAATTAATTTATAAAACCAACCAAATCTATTTTTATGCTAAAGAAATACTTCTTATTAACTTGCTTAATAGTCACATCCACACATTTTTTTGCTCAAACAAAAAAAGACACTACCTCAAGTAATTTAAATTCATATTTTAAACCTGTTAAGTGGCGTAATATTGGCCCATTTAGAGGCGGACGCTCTGTTACTGCTACTGGTGTAGTTGGTAATCCGAACACCTATTATATGGGTACTACTGGTGGTGGATTATGGAAAACAGAAGACAGAGGAATCAATTGGGCTAATATATCAGATGGCTTTTTCAAAACAGGTTCAGTTGGTGCCGTAGAAGTTGCAGAAAGCGACCCAAACGTTATTTATGTTGGCATGGGAGAACATGCAGTTAGAGGTGTTATGACTCATCATGGTGATGGTGTTTATAAATCTACCGATGCAGGAAAAACATGGAAAAACATTGGTCTTAACCTTTCTCAACATATTGCCAGAATTGTAATTGACCCAAAAGATCCAAATATAGTTTTAGTTGCAGTTCAAGGCGCATTATATAGCAAATCACAACAAAGAGGTATTTATAAATCTAAAGATGGAGGTATTACTTGGAAGAATGTATTGTATGTAGATGACAAAACAGGTTGTAATGAGTTGTCTATGGACATGAATAATCCGACTATTATTTATGCTTCAATGTGGGAACATGGTAGATTGCCTTGGAAAGTAATTAGTGGTGGTGCTGGTAGTGGTTTGTATAAATCTGTTGATAGTGGAGAAACTTGGAAAAAAATGGAAGATGGATTGCCTAAAGAAATGGGAAAAATGTCTATCGCCGTTTCTCGATCTAATTCGGAAAAAGTATTTGCCTTAATAGAAAGTGATTGGAGTAAAGATGCTGGAGGATTGTATGTTTCTACAAATGCTGGTAAGAGTTGGTCTCAGGTAACTAGCGATCACCGCTTGATTCAAAGAGCATGGTATTATATCGAGTTATTCTTAGATCCAATGAATGAAAATACTTTATATGTTATGAGTGCTCCATCAATGAGATCTACAGATGGAGGAAAAACATGGGAAGATATTTCGGGTACACATGGTGATTATCATAATCTTTGGATTAACCCAAAAGATTCTAAAAACATGATTATTGCGGATGATGGTGGGGCCGCTATTACATTCAATTATGCCAAATCATGGAGCTCTCAGCATAATATGCCCACAGGACAATTTTATAGAATTAATGTAGATAATCAATTTCCATATCGTATTTATGGAGGACAACAAGATGATGGC
>JAYUTD010000051.1:0-6061 GCA_043755305.1 Saprospiraceae bacterium | reverse complement strand
ACACCAGTAGCCTGCATATGGGTAAGCCCTGAATCGATAAGCAAATGATGGATATGCCGTCTGTCAGGGTAAAATGGAGATTTTCTATCCAATATCCTTAATGTAAATACTCTAATGGTATCAAACAAAGGCAGTATCAATGTTGCTATCACAAATGACGGAGCCGATTCAAATTTATAAGCGGAATTTGGCAATTCTTTATGCAATTCGATAAAAAGTATCGCCAAAATACTGCATACAAGACCTAATAGTAAAGCACCCGTATCTCCCATAAATATTTTAGCCGGCGTAATATTAAATTTTAGAAATGCCACAATAGATCCGGAAAGTGAAAATGCTAAAACTGCAATTTCAAGTCTTTGAATTTTAAAAAACCAAAATCCCAATACAATTGAAATCAATAAGGCAATGCTTCCCGAAAGTCCATTTATTCCATCTATTAAATTAAAAGCATTTATAATAACTATTATGGTAAAAATACTCAATAAGACACTAACCGGAACTGGCAAATCAAATATGCCGAAAATGCCATATAAACTAGTTAGCTTTATATTGGCTTTGAAAACCAAAATAGTGGCGGCCAGGACTTCTCCAGCCAATTTTTTATATGGTGATATTGAGTCAATGTCATCTCTTGCACCTATCAAAAATATAATAATAAATGCACACAAAATATATTGTAAGTCACCAAAATTATTAAATGGAGTCCACATAATAATTGAAAACAACATTCCTGCAAATATACCTATACCACCCAATGATGGCGTTTTAACAAGATGGCTTCTCCTTTCGCCTGGTTCATCATAAAGGTTTTTCTTTTCAGCAAGAAATATAATCGATGGTATAGCCACATAAGTCAAAGCAAAAGAAGTAATAAATGCCAAAATTATTATAACCATAACACAAAGGTGGAAATTTTATACCAAAATTCAAAATAAAATAAACTTTATAGAAATTAATAAAGACAGTCACTATTAATTGTATAAGAGCGTAAAATATATTATATATTTATTTTATTTGATGAAACCATAGATTTATTTTATTAAGTTAAGCTTAAAGCAGGCAACCCCAAAAAGGCTTTGGCATTATAACTCAATGTTTTATTCGATCAAAATTGGGAATTTTCGTACATTTGCCGCTCTTTAACAGAAAAATGGATATTCTTAAACAAAACATTGATTTAACGCGTCTTCCAAAGCACGTAGCCATAATAATGGATGGTAATGGACGGTGGGCCAAAACCAAGGGAAAGCCTCGGGTTTTTGGCCATAAAAATGGTGTTGATGCCGTTAGAGAAATAACCGAGTCATGCGCTGAACTTGGTATTCAGTACCTTACGTTGTATGCTTTCTCTACTGAAAACTGGAATAGACCGACATTTGAAATCAATGCACTAATGGCGCTGCTGGTTGAGGCGGTTAAAAGCGAATTGGCCACGTTGAATAAAAATAATATAAAATTGGGTGCCATAGGAGATATATCAAAGCTCCCTTACATGAGCAAAAAAGCACTTGAAGAAGGCATTGAAGCAACTAGAAACAATACAAGAATGACACTCAATCTTGCTTTGAATTATAGCTCCAGGTGGGAAATAGTGGAGGCTGCTAAAGCAATGGGGGCAGATATTCTTAAAGGAAAACTATTGCCAGACGAAATTGATGAAGAAATATTTAGCAGCTACCTTGCCACAAAAGACATACCAGATCCTGAATTACTGATTAGAACCAGCGGTGAATTAAGGATTTCAAATTATCTTTTATGGCAGATTGCTTATGCTGAACTCTATTTTACTGAAGTATTTTGGCCAGATTTTAGAAAAAAAGATTTTTACGAAGCCATTATAGATTTTCAAAAAAGAGAAAGAAGGTTTGGTAAAACCAGTGAACAAATAATAAAAACCAACTGATTTTAAACATTTGTTAAGAATAATGAAAACAGCAGGCTGCTCGTCTTTAGCGTTCTAATAAATTAATAGTTAAGAATTCAATAATGAATAAAACAATAAAATTTTTACTTTTTGCTTTTTGTTTTTCGATTGGCTCTATACTGGTTGCTCAGGAAGGTGTGGAAGTATTAAAATACGGTGAAAAAAAACAGTACGAAATTGGCGGAATAAAAGTAATAGGAGCTGAAAACAGAGACAGGACTGCAATTAAATCTATTGCAGCTCTTAAAGAAGGTGATAAAATAAGTATTCCCGGTCCTGAGATTCCAAAAGCCATTAAAGCCTTGATGCGGTTAAAGCTATTTGCAAACATTGAGATTTTTCAAGATAGTGTTACAGATAAAAACGTGGTATTTCTATCAATGAAGATTACGGAAAAAGCAACACTTTCCAGGTACTTCTTCTCAGGAATAAAAAAGTCGCAGCAAGATGAATTGAATGATATTGTTAAAAATATACTCACTAAGGAAGGTATAGTCACAGACGATCAAAAATCATTGGCTGAAAATAAAATAAAAGAGTTCTATATAGAAAAAGGAAAACTGGATGTAACCGTCGTTACGAAAGAAAAACCAGATCCAACAAAATCAAATGCAATCAGCATTGAATTTGCTGTTAATCCAAAAGACAGGGTAAAGGTAGAAGAGATTGATTTTGAAGGCAATGTTAAATATTCTGACAAAAAGCTCAGAAAACAATTGAAAAAGACCAAGCAAAAAGGCACTTTTTTGAAAAAATCAAAATACATTGAAAGTGATTTTGAAGCAGATAAAAAATTACTTCTCAAATTTTACAACAACAATGGCTTTAAAAATGCAAGGATAATTTCCGATACTGCTTACAGAGTAAAAAATGGCAACATAGCCCTGAAATTGAAAATAGATGAAGGCAACGCTTTTAGTTATAGATCTATTAAATGGAAAGGCAATAGCCTCTATACAGATGAACAATTAAATAATGTAATTGGACTAGGCAAGGGCGATGTATACAACCCGGAATTGCTTGAAAATAGATTAAGGTTTTCTCAAGATGGACGCGATGTATCTTCTTTATATCTTGATGATGGCTACCTCGGATTTAGCGTAGATCCTGTTGAAATTGCCGTAGAAAATGACAGTGTTGACTTAGAAATGAGAATTTACGAAGGGCCGCAATTTACAATTGAGAATGTGACCATAAAAGGCAATGATAGGACGAATGAAGACATCATAAGGAGAGAATTAAGGACTTTGCCGGGCCAAAAATTTAGTAGGTCTCAGATCATTCGGTCACAAAGAGAAATTATCAATCTCGGTTATTTTAATCCGGAAGCACTTGGTATCCAAACCCCCGTAAATCAATCAAGAGGCACTGTGGATATTGAGTACCAGGTAGAAGAAAGACCTTCAGATCAATTGGAACTATCAGCTGGATATGGAGGATTTAGTGGACTTATTGGTACGCTTGGGGTTACTTTCAATAATTTTTCTTTAAAGAATATAAAA
This sequence comes from Saprospiraceae bacterium, assembly GCA_043755305.1. Lineage (GTDB taxonomy): Bacteria > Bacteroidota > Bacteroidia > Chitinophagales > Saprospiraceae > JADKBO01. The sequence continues at coordinate 2,632 of JAYUTD010000051.1, read as the reverse complement.
GACAGATCTACCTGGTCGCCGCTACCTCAGGGCGATGGTCAAAAATTGTCATTGAGGGTGCAATCCAATAGCAGATTTTTTAAATCGTACAATTTCTCATTTACCGAACCTTGGTTAGGAGGCAAAAAACCGAGGTCATTTACAGTAGGTGCAGTCAGTTCTATATTTGACAATTCATCTTTAGGCTTTGGTAAGCTAAACATTACAAGAGTGTTTGCTGGAATAGGCACACAACTCAAATGGCCGGATGATTTCTTTTCATCAAACACCACTTTGAACATTGAAAATCTAGGTTTGCAAAATTACTTTAGTTCTTCTTTTTATGTAGGCAATAAGCTCATATCCGATGGAAACTTCAAGAACTTTTCGATTAAGCATACCATTTCCAGAAGTTCTATCAGCGATCCTTTGTTCCCAAGAAGCGGCAGTAGAACTTCATTATCCCTACAATTGACCCTTCCATATTCAACGTTGGGCCTTACGCCTGGTCCTTGGAATCCTAATGCTTCAGATATTGCTAAAATAAGGTCAGACCTTATAGAGGAAAATGGACCAGCTGTGCCCCCTACAGACCGGGAAGTCAATGACAAAGTGGAGTCTGTTAAATTGGCAAAAAGGTATGAGTGGTTAGAATACCATAAATGGAATTTCCAATCGGAGTGGTATTTTAATATCATTGATAAGTTGGTATTTAGATCTGAAATCAAATTTGGTCTGCTTGGCTACTATAATAAAGATTTAGGGGCTCCTCCTGTAGAACGATTTGAAATTGGCGGCGATGGTCTTTCAAATCAAAATAGCAGTCAATTAACAGGTAGAAGTATCCTGGCTTTAAGAGGCTATGCCACTACAGATTTACCTAACAATGTAGCCGGAGGTACAATTTTTGATAAATTTACCTTAGAATTGAGGTACCCTTTGTCGTTGAATCCAAGTTCTACTATTTACACAACCGCTTTTTTACAAGGAGGCAACTCCTGGACAAGCTTCAAAGAGTTTAATCCTTTTGATATAAAAAGATCTGCAGGTATGGGTTTACGGGTATTCTTGCCAATGTTTGGCCTGTTAGGTTTCGACTACGGCTTTGGATTTGACAAAATTAAAGAAGCCAATGCTTCATGGAAAGATTACGGAAAATTTAGCGTTATAATAGGTTTTGAGCCGGAATAATGTTAAATATATGTTATCTGACCCTAATACATGTAAACAAATTATATAATTTCGTCATTAATAAAAACAAATATTTAAAAAATGAATAAACTTTTTTTCTTGCTGACTATCCTAAGTTCGTCTTTAGTGGGATTTAGTCAAAAATTTGGATATGTAAATTCTCAGGAATTGCTGATAAGCATGTCTGAGGTAAAAGCAGCAGACACAGAATTGGAAACTTATCAAAAGCAATTGATGGCAATTGGCCAATCAAAAGTCCAGGAATTTGAAGGAGAATATAAAAAATATCAGGAAGATTCACAAAAAGGTATCTTGTCTCAGGTTCAAATTCAGGCAAAAGAAGCTGAATTGGTGAAAAAACAAGAGGAGCTTCAAAAATATGAATATGAGATTCAAACTCAATTGGCTGCTAAAAGAGAGGAATTGTACAAACCATTACTTGATAAAGTGAAACAAGCAATTGATGCGTATGGCAAAGACAACGCTTTTACGCTGATATTTGACACAAGTGCCGGGACTATACTTCATGCTCAAGAAGCCGACAATCTTTTGATCCCACTAAAGACAAAATTAGGCATAAAATAACCTAAAGGTATATAGATGAAAGCCTGTTGCTTAATTAAGTAACGGGCTTTCCTTATTTATAGACAAAAGAAGTGGTGGAATTATAAAGCTCAATCCAATGCACCAGTTTTTAACTTTTGTGGTTTTGTAGTACTGTACTGAAATCCGTAATACTTGAATTGAAGTTTTACAAGATCTGCTTTGCAGGAGCCGCCTGTTCCGTCTGGCAATACCACTACAAGATCTAATATCCGGATTTTTCCGTTATCAAAGAAAATTGAATTGTGGAAATCTACAGCAATGCCTACTTGCATTAAATCAAGTTGTGCCTTTTTTAATTCATCAATGGTAGTCATGTGGGAAATTTTTAAATAACTCTCTTCACTATCTACTTTTGTTTGAGTAGGCAACTCTTTTGGCTGGCAACCTAAAAAGATAAGTATGAAAAAAGAAAGGCAAAGATATCTCATAGTATGTGTTTAATATCCGAATGAAAAACGAAAATTTTATTTTTAAAAAATTCTATATAAAAATTAGCGCATGTAAATATACATTTATACTTTATTTTATCAATAAATTATGAGAACTTTGCAAAAAGCCAAATTAAAAAAAGTTGAAAAAACAATCCTATTTTGACATGGTGTATGATGTCACATGCCTGATACCCAAAGGAAGGGTTACCACTTATGGGGCTATTGCCGATTACTTGTCACTGGGGTCCGCAAGGATGGTTGGTTGGGCTTTGAATCACTTGCCCAAAAACAAGAAGGTACCTGCACATCGGGTAATTAACAGAAAAGGTGAATTGTCCGGAAAATTGATGTTTCCAAGCCCTACTTCAATGCAAGAAAGACTGGAAAAAGAAGGTATAAAAGTAGAGAATGATAAAGTAATAGCA
>JAYUTD010000050.1:0-2424 GCA_043755305.1 Saprospiraceae bacterium | reverse complement strand
TATTATATACTTCGTATTTTGACATGGTATAAAACAAAGGGCAATGATATTCGTCATTGCCCTTCGTTTTTAAACTATTTTAAAAAAATTTATTTTTCTTTTTTAACTTCAGATTCAATCACAGCTGACAAACCTCTTTCCAAAAGTGCATCTTTTAAAGGATGCAATACATCGAATGAACCCGTTTTTACCGTTGCTTTGCCCTTAAAGTGAATCAACATGGACAATTGCTCAGATTGCTCATGTGTATGCTTGCACACTTCCATCAAGCTTTGGATCACCCAGTCAAAGGTATTGACATCGTCGTTGTATATAATCAGAAAAGAAATTTCACCTACATGATCCATCAATAATAGATCATCTTGTTCGTCTTTGCTATAGTCAAATTTTGTGCTCATCATTTAATTTCTTCTAAGATTGAATTAATTGCTGCAAAGTTAGGAAGCTCGCCCGCATTTTCCAAAATTTCTGCATACCTTATTTTACCCATTTTATCCACAATAAATGCTGATCTTTTAGAAACCCCTTTTAAGCCTAGCACAAACTCTTCTTTTAACACACCATATGCAGTAGAAACTTCTTTATTGAAATCGCTGAGCAGGTCAAAGTTGTAGCCTTGTATCTCTTTAAATTTCCCCAATGTAAAAGGCGAATCAACAGAGATGCATAAAATCACTGCGTCAATTTTATCATACATTCCTTTGTTGTCTCTAATACTGCATAATTCATCTGTGCATACCCCTGTAAATGCAAATGGGAAAAAGAGAACCAATACATTTTTACCGAGATGTTGCGAGAGCAATACTTCTTTCTTTTCTGAATTTATCAATTTGAAATCTGGAGCGTTGTCTCCAATTTTTAAAGCCATATTTGTATCTCTTTTTATTTGGTCTGCTGGGAATAAACGCAAAGATAGAGTTTTTAGTTTTAAACAGAGTGAATATTTCCGGTCATATTAAAAATAATTTTTATGAATGAAAATTATATATCAAAATTACCCACACTTTTATTTTTTGTTTCGATAGAGTTGATGCTATATTTGCAGTTCAAAGCTTAATTATTTCCCACAATAATCTTGAACGCAGCACATGGTGTGCTGGCTATTAACTCATTTATTTAATAACCAAAACTTATTTTACCATGGAAAAATTTACATTTTCCAAAGGTAGAAATCAATATTGGTCTCCCAAACCGATTGTTGTTGCATTTCTACTTTTGTTTGGCCTTTATGGCTATTCTCAAACCAATGGCTCGATGGCATGTAATGACTTAGTGCAAGTCTCATTAGATGTCAATTGTCAAGCCGAAATTAATCCAGATATGATTTTGGAAGGAACTTATCCTTCATGGTCAGACTTCACTGTCAAAATCTCCAATGTGGTAGGCACAATCGTCACCAAACCTGGATTTCACACCGTAACTGTAACCAATGTCTCAAATGGCAATAGCTGTTGGGGAAATATTACAGTCGAAGACAAACTGGCGCCGCAAATCGAAAATTGTCCATGTGCAAAGGACAATGAGGATGAAGATTGCCAATTTTCCTGTGCACAGTTAGACGGCATTAAAGACGGTACAGTTACTGTGCCTCAGCCTGTGGTAGCTGAAAATTGTGGTGATTATACTACTAAAACAACCGACAAGATTATAGACAATGGATGTAAGGGCAAGGTTATTATAAGAACCTATATTTACACGGATAAGTACGGAAATGTGTCTAAACCATGCGTTTCTTATTACTACCTTTCTCCAGTTACACTTGCAGATATAACTCCTCCGGCAAAAATAGTACAGCTTACATGCGGTGCCAAAACTGAGATGCTTGACATCTACAATTTTTTGAAACCTTCGCTGGGAGCTACAGTGGCCAGAACTTACGCATGGCCTACTATCAAAGGGCAAATCGTTTCTGAAGATGGCCCTTGCAATCTGGCAGCAGCAAAGACTGACACAGAAGTAAATGTATGCGGTCCTTCATGCACCAATAGTAAAAAAATCATCAGAACATGGACTGTACTTGACTGGTGTGCCAATCAAACAGACAATTATGTACAAATAATCAAGGCGACAGATGTGAAAGCACCAACAGTCGCAGCCAAAGACCTCACTGTAAGTACAGATCCTTGGGGATGTGCTGCCAATATTGCTTTTCCTGATCCGGTAGTACTTAAAGACGATTGCTCTGCCGTGGTAGAATACAAGGTAGAAGGCCCTGCCGGTATTCAGATGGTTTACCAAACAGCAAGTAAAAAATGGTTGGCTCTAAACGTGTCAAAAGGTATTTATAATTTTTATTATAAAGCGTATGATTGCTGCGATAACATTGGTATCGATACTGTTTTAGTTACAGTAAAAGACCTTACTTCACCGGTAGCCATCTCTAAAGAATTTGTAGTAGTCTCCCTTACCAGCGGAGGCAATGGG
>JAYUTD010000049.1:0-2428 GCA_043755305.1 Saprospiraceae bacterium | reverse complement strand
AACCGTACCATCTACTTCAAATAACAATCCTGAAAGTCCGCTCTCATTTTGAATAACAGATTCTTTTCTGGCACTTGCTTTAATATTATGCTTATTGGTCAACTCAAAGGCATCACTTACCAATGAATCAAGCCCTTTTCTGCTCTTAATAGGGTAGTATGAACAATATATGCTTGCATTCAAAGCATTGGAATGAAGATCAAACCAACAATTGTTTACAGGCTTTTTTCCAAAAAACAAAGAATCTTTTTTATAAGCAAGATAAGTAGGGTGGGGAAAGGAAAACCCGCACTCAGCACTGGAATAGGTGGTATCTTTTTTGACTGGAAATTGTATATAGGGATACATTCTTTGCTTTGGAACCTGTACCGCATCATTATTGCAGGCAGCTAATGCTGTCATTAATAAAACGCTAAATAACAATAGGGCTTTATTTTTCATTCTTATTTTACATTAACTTTTATATTAATTTTTTCAATTCTTCTTGAAGTGGCTGAAACAACTTTGAGTTTGAGGTCTTTAATGCTAATTTCTTTTTCAGGCTTAGGTATATGACCTAATAATTCTATAACCAAGCCGCCGATAGAATCCCCATTGCCTTTGATGTCATCGAAATAACTCGTTTTTTCACCTATGATCCTGCACACATCGTTGAGTAATGTCTTACCTTCAAATATATAGTTACCATCAGACAATTTCACAAAATTAATATCTTCGTCAATATCTGTCTCATCATTGATTTCACCTATCACTTCTTCCATGATGTCTTCGAGGGTGACTATGCCCAAAGTGCCTCCAAATTCATCAACTACAATAGCCATATGCAATCTTTTTAATTGGAAATCCCTCAATAAATCATCTATTTTCTTAGTCTCGGGTATGAAGAGCAAATTGCTTCTTACCAACTGGTACCAATCAAAATCTTCTTTTTCATTCGTAAATCCAATCAGATCTTTTACATACAAAATACCAATAATTTTATCAAAATCATCTTCATAAACTGGCAGCCTCGAATAACCGGAGTCATTAACTATTTTAAGTAATTCATTAAAATTTACTTCTTTATCCACAGCGACTACATCTACACGAGGCTTCATGACTTGTCTTGCAGACATGTCTCCAAACTTCACAATACCTTTTAGCAATTCTGCATCTTGCATAGCCTCTTCGTTTTCATTTACAGTAAGTTCTATGGCATGATCCAAATCCTCTTTACTTGTGCCAGTTTGATAATTTCGATTGCGGCTGACATTGGTTTCAATTCTATTCCCCCAGATTACTAGGATTGTACTAATAGGAGTAAAAATGAAGTTGAGCAAAGACAATGGGCTAGCCATAAATCTGGCCACTTTTAAATTATTAACATTGGCGTATATTTTCGGACCAACTTCGCCAAAGAGCAATAAAATAAAAGTGACAACTACAATAGTTACGAAAAAATTGAATCCAATAGCCAATTGTATAGGATCAAACAAGCCAAAGAAGATGTAATCATGCAACCATTGGCCGATTATATTCATAGAATTTTCTGTAACCAATTCCTTGAGCACAAATTGTGAGACAATAACCATAGCAACATTGACCAAATTGTTTGTTATCAATATAGTTGCCAGCAATTGTTGAGGTTTGTTTCGTAAATGAAGAATTTTCTTTGATACATCATCACTTTCTTTCTCTTCTAAAGCCCTTAGATTTGTCGGAGAAAGCGAAAAGTATGCAACTTCACTAGCTGATACCAATCCTGAAACGCCAATCAAAGCAAACAATAAAAATACATATGAAAGGTATGACCAGTCAATTTGGGTCAAAAGAATAAAAATATGTATTAAAAGGAAATTACCCGAGGCTTCAGTATCCAATTTTAGTTATTTTGTTTATAAAATTGTATTATACTAAAACGGTAAATCGTCAGATGGATCATTGGAAATTCCATCCCCATTAAAATGGTCTGAAGAACCAGCTGCTGGCGCATTGCTAGGAGAAGAAGGATTAAAATTCTGGCTGGGTGACACACTATGTGAATCAGGTAATGGAGCATTATTTGAAAATTCACTTCGTTCCTTTTTGTCTAACGACCTTAATGTAGTTGCTTCAACTTCAGTTATAGTTCTATCTACTCCGTTATTGTCTTTATATGACCTTGTTTTGAGTTTTCCCTCTACAAAAACCATGGATCCTTTTTTTAATTCCTTTTCAGCTCTGTCCGCATTTGATCTCCATGCAATGACATTGTGCCATTCTGTTTGTGTTTGCCAATTGCCTTCTTTATCTTTATAGCTTTCATTTGTGGCTACTGTAATTCTTGCCACAGAACCACCGTTTTCAAAATGTCTTACTTCCGGATCTTTTCCTAAATTCCCTACCAATGTTACCCTGTTGATCATTTCTCTGTTGTTTAAAATTATTCAATTACTCTATCTTACCGACG
>JAYUTD010000048.1:0-2436 GCA_043755305.1 Saprospiraceae bacterium | reverse complement strand
GCAATGCCTGCGGTCAATTCTCCAAGGCATTGCCCATGAAATACAGAATCCGCTCAATTTCGTAAATAACTTTTCTGAAATAAATAACGAATTGATTAAAGAAATAAAACAAGAATTGACAATAGGCAATGAGCAATTGGCAAAGGGCAATACACATTCGGCAATAAGCAGTTGGCAACAAGCAGGTGAAATAATTAATGATATAGAATCAAATTCTACCAAAATAAATCATCATGGTCTACGAGCAAGTAGTATCGTCAAAGGTATGCTAGAACACAGCCGCAAATCAACAGGTATAAAAGAGCCGACTGATATCAATAAACTTTGCAATGAATTTGTTAGATTGTCATACCACGGCCTCACGGCAAAAGATCCCAAGTTTAATTGTGATTACAAATTAGATCTGGATCCTACTCTTCCATTGGTGAATGTGGTATCGCAGGATATTGGAAGGGTGCTATTGAATATTATTAATAATGCATTTTGGGCTTGCAATGCCCTTCGACAAGCTCAGGGCACTGCTGGAATTCCATACGAACCAACTGTTTCGGTTAGCACAAAAAAAATTGATAATAAAGTATTGATAATTGTGAAAGATAATGGTCAAGGTATTCCCGATAATATCAAAGAAAAAATCTTTCAACCATTTTTTACGACTAAGCCTACGGGGCAAGGTACTGGATTAGGACTGAGTTTAGTGTATGATATAATAAAGTCGCATGGAGGGACTATAAGTGTAAATTCGAATATTGAAATTGGATCGGAATTTACAATACAATTACCAATATAATTTTAGAATCATTCTGATATAAAAATCTCCGAACTACCAAAACACCGTATACAATCCCACCAATATACCGATGATCAATATAGACCATACCAAAAATCGTTGATCTACTTTAAACATTTCCGGCTCGAGCTCTAGTCCTTTCGGATTGTTTTTGCTACGAGGATCTAATAATGAAATGATGATCATCATCGCTACGAGGATCAAAAAACACCATCCAGTCCGATGAAGGAAAGGAATAGGTGTATGAGGTAAATATTTAAACGCTATGGCCAAAGGGATAGATACTGCGGCGGCTATCACTGCAGCTCGAGAAGTCGTTCGTTTCCAAAACATCCCTAAAAAAAACAAAGCAAAGGCTCCCGGTGTGAGATAGTTGGAATACTCTTGGATGAATTGATAGGCTTGCTCTAATTGTCGGAGTTGTGGTGTGACGAGTAGTGCAATAGCAAATGCGACCCAGATCGACCATCGACCGACTCGTACCGTTTGCTTCTCAGTAGTATTAGTATTCAAATATTTTTTATAAATATCAAGACTGAATATCGTAGCGATACTATTGCATTTACCTGCTAGCGACGCCACGATAGCTGCAGTGAGTGCCGCAAATGAAATGCCCTTAAGCCCAATTGGTAAAAGATTCATGAGTGTCGGATAGGCCTGATCTGGTTTGACTTCGCCTGCAGCATTCGCCATTTCACTTGCAAAGGCTCCTTGCTGATGCAATACATATACTGCTATACCGGGTATCACGACAATCAATGGAATAAGTAGTTTAAGAAAAGCAGCAAACAAGATCCCGTTGCGTGCGGTAGGCAGATTAGCACCAAGTGCCCTTTGCACGATATATTGATTACATCCCCAATAGTTTAGATTGTTTATCCACATACCTCCAGCCAATATTGCAAAGCCGGGTAGTTCGTAATAGTATTTGTGTCCTTCAGAAAATATCATATGAAAATGATCATCCGCCTGAGTACGCAACATCGAAAGGCTATTAAAAATTCCATGGGTACCAAAATGTGTAGATACTTTATCCAATGCAAGATAAGTCACCACAAGTCCACCTAAGATCAGTACGACGACCTGTATGATATCGGTATACCCTATTACCTTCATACCTCCCAACGTGATAAAAATAGCAAACACGGCTAAGCCGAGCATGCAATATAAAAAGGGTATGCCTGATATACTCGAGACTGCCAAAGAACCCAGATATAATATCGAAGTAAGATTGACAAATACATAAAGCAACAACCAAAACACCGCCATGATCGTAGCCACGGTATCATTGTATCTCTGTGATAAAAACTGTGGCATGGTATAGATCTTATTCTTCAAATAGATCGGAATAAAAAATACTGCTACCAGGATGAGTGTAGCTGCTGACATCCACTCATAGGAGGAAATGGCAAGACCCATCGCAAAGCCGGAACCAGACATACCAATAAAATGTTCCGCAGAAATATTGGATGCTATCAGTGATGCACCTATTGCCCACCAGGTGAGTGATCCTTCCGCAAGAAAGAAATCTTTAGTATTGGTTTCTTTTGATTTTTTCTTTTGATATATCCAATATCCATAAGATGAGACGATCAAAAAATAAAATAGGAATACACAATAGTCTATCCAATGCAATTTATTCATAA
>JAYUTD010000047.1:0-6120 GCA_043755305.1 Saprospiraceae bacterium | reverse complement strand
AAGGCTGGGATCAACGCTGCCAATGCGCCTAGTAAAATAGCAGCAGCAAGCAACCACCATTCTTCGGGGATCATTTGCCACGCTTCAAAGGTATACCTAAAGTCATCGCTGAGGTATTTGCCCAGGATGGCCATGCCAACGTGGCTGAGCACGATGCCGATCAACCATCCAATGCCAGCAATGACAATGCCTTCGATAAGGATTAAGCCAAAAAGATTGGTACGGCTCGAACCCATGACACGCATCAGGGCTAATTCATATTTTCTTTCTTTCATGGATCGGTAAAGCGAGATAAAAATACTTACCATTGAGACAAAGGCAATGAGTAAGGCGATGTATCTTATGGTCTCGGTACCGGTGCCAATCATGCTGTAAAGTTTGTTGATTTCATAGGCTGGTGCTGCCGCTTGCATGGCGGTGTTTTCATTGATCATACGAGGCATATTGAGTGCCTGGTAATTGGATGTCGATTTGTACTGGACGAGGATAGAAGTAATTTGTTTATCAGGGTGTGACAGCAAATCCATGTTGGAGTTGTCATGTATATGAGCGGTAGGGCGATCCACTTTTCCATGGTCATGGTCGGCGTGATCATGATCTGCCTCGTGGTGGGAAGTATCGTGCTCAATGGTTGCAGTTGGCGAATGCTCGTGCATGTCCCAAATAGAAGCAGTATTGGTAAGGATGAGTTGATCTATGACAGCACCAGTCGGTTTTAGTATGCCCACTACTTTGAATTTTGAGTGATCGTGTGCAAGGTCATCGTCTTCTACAAAACCATGTGAGCTGGTAAAGGCATCGCCGATTTTCAATCCTGCTTTGACAGCTACCTGATGGCCGATGGTCACTTCAAGGTCATTTTTCCACAACCGGCCGGATTCGATGGACGCATTGTAAAGTTTAAGTATAGCATAATTGGTACCTGCGATTCTATAAGACTTGTAATTGTCCCCTAGGGAAAGAGGCACCGCAAGTTTGATGAGTGGGTGCTTTGGATTTAAGAATGGTTTGGCGTCTTTGATATTGATGTTGCCGGTAGGATTGTCGATGTGGTACATATTGCACAAGATGAGTTGCAACGGGCTACCTTTGGCGCCTATGACGAGATCTACACCTGCGAGATTGGCAGTAAATTTTTCATTGAGTTGTGTATTGAAAAGCAACAAAAATGAAATCAATCCTACACCTAATGAGAATAAAATGAGGCTTAGGAGCAAATTCAAAGGCTTGTTGAACAGATTCTTTAGGGCCAGCGTTATCGTGTGCATTATTGGAGTATGATTTGGTTATTTACCTGATTTTTTAATCTGTTGTCATGGGTGACAATGACGAGGGCAGCATTTTCGACAGCCGCTTGTTCTGCAAGTAGCTTATAGACTTCTACACAATTGTCATCATCGAGGGCGGAGGTGGGTTCGTCTGCGAGGATGAGCCGGGGCTTATTGAATACAGCACGAGCGATGGCACACCGTTGCTTTTCGCCTTGAGAGAGCCGGCTTACTTTTTTATTTTCTTTGCCTTTGAGGTTGAGTCTTTCGAGTAGATTTATTGCCCGGTCTTTATTCGCTTCAAGTCCTATGAGCGTAGGTGCAAGTAAGATATTTTCGATAACCGTGAGTGCATCGACAAAATGATTTTGCTGGAAGATGATGCCGATGTTTTTGCCTCTGAATTTATCGAGGTGTCTGCCCCGGAGAGCAGTAATATTTTCATTGGCCAGGACGATATTGCCTTTGAGTGGCTTCATCAATCCACCAAGCAGGTGAAGCAAAGTAGTCTTACCAATGCCTGATTTACCTAACAATAGAAGTGATTCTTGCGCCTTGACCTCGACATCAGGAAAATAGAAGATATTGTCATTGTTGTATTGAAATTGAAGACCTTGTGTGGCTAGCATGTAAGTTGTTTATGAAATATGGTACAAAGATAAAATATATTCTTGCAAAGGTGGGTTTTTTGAAGTGCTAATCCCTGACAAACAGGCCTTTTGATGCACACATACTTTTTATTACCTTTGCATCTCATTATAAAATTGACATGAAACCACCTTCACTAAAAGTATTTGCTCCGGCATCTGTCGCCAATATAGCTGTGGGCTTTGATATACTGGGCTTTGCTTTGGAAAAACCCGGGGATGAAATCATCATAAGAGAAGGCAAAGAACCTGGATTGAAAATCACGATTATAACCGGGGCCAACAATAAATTGCCCTATGATGTGGAAAAAAACACCGCCGGATTTGCTGCCATGCGATTTCTTGAGCACATAGGAGAAACGGCGAGACCACTGGACATGGAGATCCACAAGAAGATGCCGTTTGGCTCCGGACTGGGTTCTTCGGCAGCTAGTGCGGTAGCCGGTGTATTTGCAGTCAATGAGATGTGCAGGACGGGTTTAGGTAAATATGACATTCTACCATTTGCTGTGCAAGGAGAGGAATTGGCTTCGGGATCTTACCATGCAGACAATGTGGCACCGTGTATGCTCGGGGGTGTAATATTGGTGAGGGACAATGCTACATTGGATGTAAAAAAACTGCATGTTCCGGCAGGGCTTTGTGTAGCTGTGATCTATCCGCACATAGAGATCATGACCAAAGATGCCAGAAACATGCTAAGTGATACAGTGGCATTCAAAGATGTGATCAGGCAGACAGGCAATCTGGGCGCCTTTGTAGCATCGATGTACACTTCAGATTTTGATTTGATGCAGCGTTCATTGCAAGATGTAATAGTAGAGCCACAACGGGCAAAGTTGATACCGCATTTTTACGACCTCAAGGCGATGGCTCAGGTAGAAGGGTGTCTTGGCTTTTCTATAAGCGGTGCAGGCCCATCAATGTTTGCTTTGTGTCACAATACCAACATTGCAGAACGCATAGCAGATAAAGCACAAGCACTATTGACCAATTATAAAATGAAGTCCAATGTGTATGTTTCGAATATCAACCACGAAGGGGTGTTTTTGTGTTGAGGGATTTAAATTGAAAAAATAAAGGCTGTATGCATACTTTGATTTTTCCAATTTTAAAATTGAAAACTATCAAAAAAATACGTTAAGGCAAGGAAGTATAAATAAAGGTTCGAAGTCTGAAGACATTCGAACAGCTGTTTAAAAGGGGATTTGTCGAATGCTTAGGATAGCGGGTCCAATGTGTATGTGTCGAATATCAATCACGAAGGGGTGTTTTTGTGTTGACGGATTTAAATTAAAAAAACAAAGGCTATATATACAGCATAGGTTGTTCTATTTTTAAATTAAATACTAGCAAAAAAACGTTATGGCAAAGAAGTAGAAATAAATATTCAAAGTCTGAAGACATTCCAACAACTGTTAAAAAGGGGATTTGTCGAAAAATTAGAATAGCGGGGTAAAACCCTGTAATAATATATTCAAAGAAAACGAATTAAGGTATTTTTCTATATAAAAATTATAAAGCACGATAAAAAAATAAAACCTACTTTATATCCTGGGATCCAATCTCCTATATACCCACTCCGCCACACTATACAATACCACTGTCAGTATTAGGACAAGTAAGACAATGGCATAGACTACTTTCCAATCAGCACCGTATATACTATCGTACAATAATCGACCAACGCCGGGGACATTGAATATTATTTCAAATATCAAGCTGCCTGCTAAGGCCAAGGGCAGGCTACCGACTACCAAGGTAACAAAAGGGATCATTACATTTTGGCAGGCATGGTCTTTAATAATGGAAGTCATAGAAAGGCCTCTCGACTTGAGCGCTAATGCATAGGGTTGCTCCAGTTGCTCCAACAGATTGGACTTGAGCAGTCTTGTCAGATAGGCGATGTCAAGTAGAGTAAGGCAAAATACACAAGGGGCAATCTTGCTAAATCCCTTGCTAAGTACTGAAATAAAACTTTGCTCATCTACATCTACAAAAAGTGGGGAATAAAATATAGGCATGCCATACTGATCACCGGTAAAGAATACCAAGACCAAGGTAGCCAACCAAAAACCGGGAATAGCATATAAAATTAAGGTAAGTCCGCTGAATATTTTTTCCGCCTTGTGGCCGTTGTATTTTACCAGATAGAATGCAATAATCCATGACAAGCCAATGCCTAAAATAAAATTAATCACTACAATGCTCAAGGTCCAGTGTACTGCAGCATAGATTTTTTCGCTTACTGGCTTGCCGTCTTTTTTGGAAAGTCCCATATGGCCTGCAAAGAAGTCTTTGATGTAGAGGTGGTATTGATTTTGCAAGCCATGAAACACAAATTTCGGATAGTGAAAGCCTGTTTTATGTAAAGTGGATTTATCGATGTTTGCCAGGCTGGCAAGGGCACTGCAATCGTAAGAACTATCTTGTAATTCACGCAACAAATCTCTGCTCTTTTTCTGCACAAAACCATGAATGTTGGGATGGAAGTGGCTGGGTAAGACACTAAAATAAAAGAGTGGCAGGTGTTTGTTTTCTTCCATATAATATTTGACATACTCGCTTTGGTAGTTGTCATTGTCTTCTGACAGATTGAGATTGGTCAGCTTGACGTCAATGGAATCTTGAGGTATGGCATTGCTCAATAGAAAAATAACTATACTACCCAAAAAAAATGTAAGCAACATCCAAGATATTCTTCCTAAGATGAATTTAAGCCTGGATATTGTGAATTTGATTTTCACGCAATTATTGGGCTACAAAAGTGTTTGCCTGGTAACCAGGTCTTTTTACATTGGTATTACCTTGCCAATTTTTAGAAAAAACAAATTTTTCTTTTGGAGAATATAAAAATATATAAGGCAGATCATCATTCATTACCTCCTGTATTTGGAGATAGAGTTTTTCTCTTTGCACATCGTCTTTGATGGTATTGATCTGAGAGATTAATCGATCCACCTCAGCATTTTTGTAAAAGCCCTGATTGGAATCGCCTGGCTGGGCATATTCTGACATGAATTTACCACTTAAATCATCGTAGCCAATGTCTGGGCTTGCCACTTGAAGGCACAAGGCATATTTGCCAGTTTCAATATTCTCTTTTCTGATTTGTGCAAATTCTTTTTTGGTTATCTCAATACCAATACCCGCTTTTATGGCATCACTCTTAAGCATCAGCGCAATGTTATTGCCAAGGTCACCAGATACAAATAAAGGTAAGATGAGTTCCACTGGTTTACCATTTATTTTTTTATCCACCGTGCCGTTTTTATTGGTATCCGACCAGCCATCTTCTGCCAATATTTTTTTACTGGCATCGATGTCAAAGGCATAGGGCTTTATGGATTTGTTGTAAAATTTTTTGCTTGGATGGATGGGCCCTGTGGTTCGCACGGCATTGCCATTTTCAAAAGTGGTGATGTACTGATCCACATTGGTGACATCAGCCAACGCTTTTCTTACTGCCTTAGACTTTAAGAAAACATCGTTATGATTGATCAATATATGGTAATACTTCATCAATTGAGCCGTTTTGAATAGGAAGTTATTGGTGTCAGATTTTTTCAATTCATCAAAAGTGGCAGCATTTATTCCGCTCATCACATCTATTTCTCCATTTTTAAGACGGGTAATTGCGGCCATCTCATCAGGGATAAAATGCAGGATTATTTTATCCGCATGTTGTTGGGTCGCCAAAGTTGGCTGATTGGCGCCCCAGTAGTTGGGTTTTTTTTCAAGAACGATTTGCTGATTGGCAGTCCAGGAAACCAGCTTATATGGGCCACTACCCACGACTATATCTTTGGTGTATTTGATACCATTGCACTCTTTGGCAAATTGGATCAACAAAGAATCTTTTGCTACCAGGGCCTCTGCCGCTTTTTCATCTTTGAAGTCTGAAAATATATATTTGTCAAGAATACCAGTAGGGTCGTATATGTGTTTTGGCAAAACCTCAATATTTAAAACTGCCTCTTTGGCAAGCATATAATTTTTGTTGTATATGACGGTAACTTTTTTTCTATTGGTGCTGTCAATTATAACGTCACTGAAGTTACTTACAATACTTCTATACGCACTAGCAGATGTACCAGGATGCATGATGGCTTTGAGTGTAAACAAATAATCGTCGCCACTGACAGGTTTGCCATCGTCCCATTTGGCGGCATCCAGAATTTCAAATGTAAACTTAGTACCCCCTT
>JAYUTD010000046.1:0-15915 GCA_043755305.1 Saprospiraceae bacterium | reverse complement strand
TTAACACACTGTCACCTGGATTAATTTTGAGGGATAAGCTTTCATGAACATAGCCAACAACAAGAATAGGACATGTCTCGTAATAAGAGATCAAAGGCGTGAAGGCCTGCACGAACTCAGAACTCTTCACATTGATATTGCCTATTAGTCCATCAAAAGGTGCGAGAATTTTTAATTTATTTTTTTCTTCTACTATATAATCTTTGTTTGTAAAGTAAGTTTTAGCCTCAACTTGAGTAGATTTCATTTTTTGTAAAAGAAGATTATAGGCTTCTATAATTTTATTTGAGCTTGATTCTGCATTGTCTATTTCTTTTTTGAGACTATTGATTTTTTGTTGAATCGGATGAATTATTTTTTCAGTGTCTACCCTATTTACATTGGGAGCCAATAGTGATTTGTTATAAGCGAGTTTACTTTCCTCAATAGCAATCTCATTTTTTAACTGTGCTATTTTTTGAGACTTTTCGGCCTCTATTTTTTCAACTGAAGTTCGAATTTCTGCTGTATTGATACTGTTTTTATTGTTGAGGATAGCTATAGATTGATTTAGGTTTTCTATCTCTTTGTCGAAAGATTTTTTACTCATTTCCAATAGCAAGTCTCCTTTTTTTACTTGTTGGCCTTGAATTACATGTATTTTATCTACAACGGCTGAGAAATCAAGATTTATATCTGTTTCTTTATTTTCGGTGTAACCGAAAAAATCAGCTATTTTACTATTGTACCCATTCAAAATGTAATAACAAATAAACAAAAGTATAGGCAATACCAGCCAGTAAAGAATGTTAATTTTTTTCAAAACCCTTATTTATGTAACTAATTAAATTGCATCAATATCATTTTCATCGGTAAAAACAAATCTAAGTAATTTTCCTTCAGGAATAACACTAAGGTCATTTGTCAATAATTGCAGACTATAAAGGGATTCAAGTTTGACCTTGTATTCATATTCAAAATTATTGTTTTCTTCTGTAACATTTACTCTTAATCTTTTAAGACTGTAATTGACTTTGTATCTTTCTAAAATAGCGGTCACGATTTTAGCATCCTGATCTTTTGGAATCTCTATTTTTAATTCCCCAATCATATTTGATTTTTGACCAAAAGGTGTATATCTCAAAATGACGGCAATGATACAGAACGCAGCTGTACCAATTATACCATTTAAAAAACTATGCACACCACATGCTATACCGATGGCCATTGTGGCAAAAATAAAAGCCACATCTTTTGGATCACTTATGCGTGTGCGAAACCTTATGATCGCTAGTGCTCCGAATATCCCAAAACTCAAAGCAAGACTATCGCCAATAGATTGCATTATTGTAGAGGTGACTATAGACATGAGCAACAGTGATTGAATAAAATGGTCAGGTCTAGAGACTTGTCTGGACGTTTTCTCGTAGGTAAGAACCAATACAAGGGAAAGCAGAAAGGTCAAAGTCAGTGAAAAAACTATTAAAATTATAGATGTTTGATGCCCCGAGCCATTTATATTAAGTATATCAACCATAAAATAAAACAGATTTAAAAACTTTGATAAAGTAAAAGTAAATATTTTTGAAGAATTGTAGCTTTAGAATGAGATGAATTTTTAAAATATATATCAATGGTAGCTTTCTTATTTTTTATTCGTACTATTTAATTGAGTTGTAAATCAAAACAAAATCTGGTTGCATATGGTAACATTAAGTGTGTTATTTATTTAAAAAAGACTCCAAACAATCTATTTTGAAAATTAAAAAAAATTGCTGATTGATAATAATAGTGAATATTTCTTTTATATTAAAAACAATTTTTTAACTTTGTCCTTGTTTATCCTTCGCTACGAAAACAAAAATCAAAATCATCATCTATGACTGCTGTATAATTCAATATTATATGGCAGTTTTTTTTTGATTCAGACTATTGCACAACTATTATTTTTAGTGCTTGTATGTGTCCATTTCCTTCAATATGCACTGTATAGAATCCTGTAGCTATGTCATCAAAATTTAGTATAGTAGCATTATCTAATTGATTAAATATATTGTAATGCTTTATTTGTCGGCCAAATAAATCAATAATGGATACATTGAACTTTCCTTTTTTATAAAATAGCAGCAATCTGTTTTTTATATCATATACTACATCTTTTTCATTTGTATTTCCTTCCTCAGTTGATAGGGACTTACATGAAGAAGAACTCTGTTCGCAATACATTCTAGCAACTAATGAACAATCCAGCACAAAAGGATTTTTATTGCCTTGGTATTTTGCAATAGCCTGAGTCCTGTTCCACTCTTTTTCATCTACCGGATCTTCATTGTGCCAATTGCAAAGGGTAGCTTTTTGGAGTTCAAAAAAATCTGAATTTACAGCTTTCACCTCATCTCTATATATTGTATATATGTAAAATAATGATCTTGCAATGTCACCTTTCACTTTTTCTCTTGGTTCGAAAATGTCTAGCCCTTGTTCACTATACTCATCTATGGAAGAAGTCGGCTTCGATGTCAGTTCATCTTTGTCACGGTACCATTTTATTGTATTATTGTCCGGACTTTCTCCATAAGGTTCATTGCCTCTATCAGAATTGGTCTTTACTCTGCTGGGATAGAGATGATGCATATCGCTCTGTGCATTGGTGTTTTCCGTTCCTAAACTTAATGGGTATGCGTGCTCAGTGTTTATCCCATTGATATTTCCATTTAAAAATACAGATGAAGTAGGATCTGCACCTTCAGGTATAGGTAAAGTGAGGTTGGTATATATACAGGATAAATTTCTATTTACGGCATCAATTTTTAAGAACAAGGTATCTCTTGCAAATGCATACTCTATGACGGAGGATGGCCTGAATGCTTCTTTAACTTTTTTATACAGGTCATTCCCTTTCGATTCAGGGAATACGGGCGTATAATTATACTGAGCAGTACAAATACCGGAGAAAAGAAGTACAGCCAGCAGCAAGGCCGCTTTTTTATCCATAAAATGTATTTTAATTGTTAAAAGATTATTTATTTTCTTTCAAAACAGGTCCTACAATATTAGGAAATTGAAGAGCTGAGTTGTAATTTGGGATAAAATCCTTAATACTTGTATTGTCATAAGATTCAAGATTGAGAAAAGACCAATGATATCCATTGTCTTTGGAAATAGCCAGGAGAAATATATTACCGATAAATGCATAGTCTTTCATCCTGTATTCACCTTCGTATGTTACTATTGTATGGATTTCATCTCCTGCATTGACAAAAGGAAGCATTTCTTTAAAAGTCATTTTATGGTTTATGAAGCCAGCATTTTTCCAAGCTTCAGCGGCGGCTTTGGCATCTTTCAAATAGACTTCTTTACCTCCTGCCATTTCTACCACAGGTGGATATATTTTATCCACATAGCCATCAAAATCATACTTAAAAAGACAACCAATAATGGAGTCGCTGGATAGACGAACCTTGTCGACTTGAGCATTAATTGTCAAGCAACAAAGAGAGGTAGATAAAAATACAAAAAGTCTAACCATTGATTTATTTAATAATATGTGAAAGTAATAAAAAAATGGATGTACGGAAGAATAGTAAGAAAATTCTGTTTTGATGGAGCGCTAATCTTGCAATTTTGATCCAAAGGATAAGTCGCCAGCATCACCCAGTCCAGGCACAATATAAGATTTGGCAGTAAGCTCCTCATCAATAGCTGCCGTCCAAATCTTTGCCTGTGGAAAAAATCTATGAACGTGATTGATGCCTTGTCTGGAAGCTATTGCTGAGACAATATGAACGGCACTAGGCGTGCCATATTCTTTAAGTTCTTCCAAGGTTTTATGGAGAGAAGCGCCTGTAGCCAGCATTGGATCCAATAATAGCAATACTTTTCCTTCTAAATTTGGACAAGTTATATATTGAAGTTTAATATCAAAAGTGCCATCTTTGTGGTGAGACCTATAGGCCGAGATAAAAGCATTTTCCACATCATCAAATATTCGCAAAAATCCTTGGTGCAGTGGCAGACCGGCTCTTAATATGGAGGCCAGAACCAATTTTTGTGAAGGCATCTGGATCATCGCTTCTCCAAGTGGTGTTTCCACCAATTGTTCTTCGTAATCTAGTGTTTTACTTATTTCGTAGGCCATTAACTCACCAAGCCTTTCCATATTGGTCCTAAAGCGCATACTGTCTTTTTGAATAGATACAGACCTCATTTCAAAAATGAACTTATTAATGATGGATTTATGGGCAGATAAATTGTGCAACATAATTATTTTTTATTCATAAAGATAAAGCTATTTTTTGAAATGAATTTTATAATATATAGAGAAAGCCGTCAGAATAGAAGCTTTGTCATAAGTATTCTATTTTATTTCTTGCATATATACCAATAAAACATTATTTTTGATAGAACTTTTTTTTGTTATCGGGCAACAAAAATTTAAATTAGACAAATAGATTGTTGAGGAAGCATTATTTTTTTATAGTATTTTTTATAATAATGGCTTTAAAGGGCGTGTCACAGGTATCTTCAAAAACAAATTTATATGACGATCGTTTTAAAGGTATTATCTACCGTAAAGAAACTACCGGAGACCTCACTTTGCACAACAATGGATTTTTATTAGGTGCCAATTTTGGAGACATAAGGACTTACTATCGAACCAATTATTATAATATAAGCATTGGGATACTAAGTAATCCACGAGAACACGGTCAGACGAAGAATGTGAGCATTATTGACGGGGTCCTTCCTAAAAAATTCAAATTTGGCAAGCAAAATTTTGTATTTGTACTAAGAGCCGGCAAGGGTGTCAAAAAGTATATTTCAGATAAAGCCAAGAGAAAAGGAGTATCTATCGGGTATAATATTGAATTTGGTCCTTCGTTGGCAGTACTTAAACCTACTTACCTCAATTTTGTAGAACAAACCATTGTTAATGGAGAGCTGCAAAACAACCTTGTTACAAAAAAATACACACCGGAAAACAAGGCTCTTTTTACCAACTATGATCTTATCTATGGAGGTGCTTCCTTTAGCAAGGGATTTGGAGAACTTGGATTTATACCTGGAGCCCAGGCAAAAATGGGTTTATTTTTTTCGGTAGGAGCCTTTGATGAATATGTAAAAGCGGCAGAAATCGGTATTATGGTAGATGCATTTATCAAAAAAGTTCCCATTATGGTAGAAATTAACCAATATAAAAACTCGCCAATCTTCATGAATCTTTATGTAAATTTGCACTTTGGAAAAAGGAGCAATTGAGTTGAAAAGATGCTTGCATTAAAGCATATTGTTGCAACACCAAATTAATAACCAGACTATAAATAAAAATGAAGTGTTAGAATTACCCATAATAAAAATGGCACAGACCGAAGCAGAAATACCAAAGACCAATCGGAAACCTGATTGGCTTAGGGTTAAGCTTCCCATAGGCGAAGATTTCAAGCGGGTTAGAAAACTCGTGGATGAATATAATTTGCACACCATATGTCAGAGTGGCAATTGTCCCAACATGGGAGAATGTTGGGGTGCTGGTACAGCTACTTTTATGATATTGGGCAATGTATGCACAAGGTCGTGCTCATTTTGTGCTGTCAAGACAGGTCGTCCAAATGAATACGATACCGATGAACCAAGACGTGTTGCTGAAGCCATACAATTGATGCAGGTAAAACACGCCGTGATCACATCAGTGAATAGGGATGAACTCAAAGATCGGGGAGCAGCCATTTGGCATGAGACTGTAAAACTGGTCAAAGAACTATCGCCCACTACCACGATCGAAACCCTCATTCCTGATGTAAAAGCCAATTGGGAAGCATTGGAGACGATGATCAGTGCTGGTCAGGAAGTAGTTTCACACAATATGGAGACGGTAGGTCGATTGTACAGGATGGTGAGGCCGCAAGCCAAATATGAACGTAGCCTTGAACAGATCAAAAGGACAAAAGCTTATGGTAAGCGAACCAAGACTGGCATTATGCTTGGTCTTGGAGAAACCAGAGATGAACTTCTCACAGCCATGGAAGATTTGGTCGAGCACGGCTGCGATGTACTTACGCTTGGCCAGTACTTGCAACCTACCAAGATGCATTTACAAGTCGCAGAATTTATACATCCGAATACCTTTGCTGAATACAAGGCAATAGGATTGAGCATGGGATTTAACTTCGTAGAGAGTGGTCCATTGGTGAGGAGTAGTTATCATGCGGAGCGGCATTTATAAGTTTGTCCAATTCATAAAACAATAGATATTTTGCTATACAAATTGAGTTGTCAAACATAACCGATACTATAAAATTATCATTTACGCCACTTCTTTTCGCCACTCCAGATACCCACTCCACGCCATGCCCAGAAACAAGATATACATAAGCGTAAACAATACAAAGCCCTTATAAAAATTAAGCGGTATAGCTATGAGATTAGAAAAAATCCAGGCGTGCCAGTTTTCTATTTTGCGCTTGGCCATCCAGTACATGGCAGTTAGGGCACTTGATGAAACAAGGGAGTCAAGCATAGGCGTATTGCTGTCTGTCGACTTCAATAGGATGCAATAAATTGTCACCCAAAAACCGAGAAAAAAAAGAATGCCATATACCCTTTCTCTGATAGTGCACCAGGCAATAGGATAGATATTACTGTTTTCTTTTTTTAATGACCAATTGTACCACCCATAGACGCTCATGATAAAATAATATACATTGAGTAAAGCATCTGCATACAGAGGTGGCGTAGCTATAAAGTAATAAGCATAGGCGGCTAGCATTACACCTACAATACCTGTGGGATAGACGAGAATATTGTTTTTTCTGGCGTACCATACACTTGCTACTTGTGCAATTGTACTTAGCCATTCCTGCCATTTGGTATGGGTTGAGTCTGACAAGAGGTGATCAATAATTTGACTCGAGGTCATAACTGGCTGCTTTTTTTAATTAATCTTATTTATCGTATCTCTTCTCTTGGGCACGTTAAAGAAATGGCTTGTCAATATGGGTAAAAAAAATATTCCAACAGTGAGCAATGAGACAATGGCTTCAGCGGCATGGCTATTCATAAATTGTGTAAAAGCGGAACTCGGATAAAAATGGTCAATGATTGAGAGAGATAATTTAACCCCTAAAATAGCAATAACAATGAAAGCAGAGGTTTCCAGAAAAGTATACTTTTCCATCAAATTTACAAACCACTGGGCAATAAACCTCATGGCAAGAATACCAATAAATACGCCAATACAAACTAAAATAATATTTGGTGTAAAGGCCACCGCTGCAAATACATTGTCAATCGAAAAAGCCATATCCATCAATTCTACAAGGATGACGGTAGCCCAAAAATTGCCAATCATGCCTACAGTATATTTATATAGCCAATTGTTTTCTTTATTGATCAAGTCATCTTCTTTGGTCACAGTTTGTTTCCCTTTGTACCAATTATAGACTATATACAAAAGATAAATACCGCCTAAAGGTTTCAACCACCAGACCTTGATCAGAGCGGAGGCAAAGAGCATAGCCAGGCCTCTAAAAAAATAAGCACCCCAGATACCAAGCTTCAATGCTTTGCTTTTTTGCTTCTGAGGAAGATCCATAACCATAGTAGCCAGGACTGCAGCATTGTCAACAGAAAGTAAACTTTCTATTATAATCAAATTCCCAATAATAGTCAGAGAACTACCCGGATGTTGCAGGATATCTTGCCATAAAAGGTTAAATTCATTGAAAAACGCTGTCATATAAAAGGTTAATTATAAAAACTTAAAGATACCACAGGGAAAATAGTTTTATGGCTATTTTTCTGTTTATTGGGTAATTTTCTATGCTTTAACACCATATCGTGTTGCAACTAAAACAACAATAAGTCAATAAAGTGAAATTTTTTATTAATTTTCAAAACAATTCTTTGGAAACTTTGGTTACTATAAAAGTTTCCGTAGTTTTGCGGACGAAATATAATTTTGGATTTAAAAGACAGAATATTACACAAATCATTGGAACTCTTTACCAAATATGGGTTTAGGGCAGTAACAATGGATGAAATATGCCAGCAAATAGGCATTTCAAAAAAGACCTTATACCAATTCTATACTGACAAAGATGCTCTGATTGATGAATGCATGGAAATGGATATGGTCAATGGCAAATCGGATTGCACCATAGCCACCGAAATGTCAGAAAATGCGGTCGATGAAATCTTTATCACACTGGAATTCATCACCCAGGAGTTTAAAGACCTCAATCCAATCGTAATGCACGATTTGAAAAAATTTTATCCGGCTACTTTTGAGAAATTAAACAACCATATCAACCACTTCTATTATACCATTATATATAACAATTTACAAAAAGGAATAAACGAAGGATTCTATAGAAAAAATTTGGACCTTGACATCCTCACTAAATTTAGACTAAGTGTTATATTGATGGGCTTCGATCAAAATATTTATCCCTCAGAAAAATACAATTTGGTAAAAGTCACCGAAGTGCTACTGGACCATTTCTTATATGGCATTGTCACCGAAGAAGGTTTAAAATTAATCAATGAATACAAAAAAAGATACCATAAAAATGACTAAAAAAACCACACTGCTCTTCTTTGCTTTATTTGCACTGACTATAGCACAGGCGCAGAAGATTTATAGCTTATCCGTCAATGAGGCAGTCGACATAGCGCTCAAAACAGTACCTGATCTAAAAAACCTTAAGCTTGACGAGCAGATACAAGCTGCCAAAAACAAAGAAGTCATTGCCTCTGCACTCCCTCAGATTTCTGCCTCAGGTCAGGGTACATATTATACCAATGTGCCCAAAGTGCAATTTCCTGTATCCGATAGGTCTACTTATGAAGTATTGGAAAAAGAAGGTGTAAGAGATGGCAGTGGTCAGCCCATAGATGTAGGTAGAGCGACTTATGGTACTGCTCCCGTATCATTCATTGCGCCACTCAACTTTCAATTTGGTGCCAGCATAAACCAATTGGTTTTTCAACCAGATATTTTTATTGCTTATCAGGCCAGGGAAAAGGTATTGGATTTTGCAGTAGCCAATACTAAAGTAGCAGAAGACAAGGTGAGGGAAGCGGTGCAGAAAGCATATTACAATGTACTCATTGCACAAAAGCAAAAGTCAGTAATTCAGGAAACCAAGCTCAGATTAGACAAATTGAGCAGTGATATGACACAAATGTTTAAAGCAGGCTTCGCTGAAAAATTGGACATTGACAAACTGCAAGTGACGATCAACAATACTTCGACAGGCATCAATCAACTGTTCAATGCCATAAGGATAAGTACTGCCTTATTGAAAAACACAATGGGCTTAAACCAAAACGACTCACTTATACTTACTGAGAAACTTGATGTCAATCAATTGCAAGCAGACCTGCTCATAGCCAATGGGTCTTTTACGTATGACCAAAGAAGTGAAATTACACTGCTTAATACAAGCAGACAATTGCAGGAAATTGATATAAAAAGAAACCAGCTGAGCAAATATCCTACGGTAGCTGCCTTTTACAATTTTCAAAGACAAGGCCAAAGAAATCCCAATTTTGCCACCAATGGAAGTAGCCCATGGTTTTGGTTTAATACAGGTCTCGTAGGTATTTCTGTCAATCAGCCCATCTATGATTCAGGACAAAGAAAATATAGAATGCAACAGTCTAAGCTGACGCTCCAGAAAGTGGACAATGTTATTGTAAATGTCAAAAACGCCATTGATATGGAGCAATCTATTGCTTCTTCATCATTGAAAAATGCACTGCTCAATCTTGAATCTCAAAATGGTAATGTGGAGCTTGCAGAAAAAGTATTTAATACCACTAAAAAGAAATACGAAGCCGGGCTTGGTTCAAGTTTTGAATTATTGCAATCAGACACAGAATTGCAAAGAGCTCAGGGTGCTTATTTCCAATCCTTGTATGATGCCTATATTGCAAGGGTCTCTTACCTCAAATCACTTGGAAAACTATAATAAAATAAATCGTAAAATACTTTAATATGAAAGGAATACTAAACTTACTGATTTTTGCATTGATCCTTTTTTCATGCAAAAAAACAGCAGATACAAAAAGTAATACTGCACTCGACGCTAAATTAAAAGAGTTGACTGAATTGAAAACTAAGCAGACGGAATTAATGAAAAAAATTACAGACGTTGAAGCTGAACTTGTCAAGCTTGATTCCACAAGAGCCATAAAGCCCAAATTGGTTTCTACTATGCAGATTAGTACAGAAGGATTTGAGCATTTTATCAATTTGCAGGGAGCCGTAAAGTCTGAAAATATTTCATATGTAGCCCCAAGAAACGGCATGGGAGGCTATGTAAAAAATGTATATGTCAAGCAAGGCCAAGCTGTAAAAAAAGGGCAGTTGTTATTAAAATTAGACGACAAAGTGTTAAGACAAGGTATTGAATCCATAAAGACTCAATTGGCTTTTGCGCAGAATGTATATAATAAGACAAAATCTTTGTGGGACCAAAACATAGGCACCGAGGTGCAATTGCTTGGTGCAAAGAACAATGTCGATGCATTGGAAAGCCAGATAGCAGTGCAGGAAGAGCAATTGAAAACATTCAATGTGTATGCGGACCAAAACGGTATCGCAGATGTGGTAAATATAAAGCCCGGTGAATTATTTACCGGCGCTACCATCGCTGGCCCTCAAATTCAAATTATTAATAACAATAAATTAATTGTTACGGTGGACGTGCCGGAAAACTACGCATCAAAAGTAAAACAAGGTGCCAAAGTAGTAGTCGAAATACCATCTATGAATAAGACTTTCAATACAACAATAAACAGAATTAGCCAATCCATCAATGTAGGTTCAAGAGGTTTTACTGCGGAGTGCAATATCCCTGAAGGCTTAGCTTTAAAACCAAACATGGGAGCTTCAGTCAAAATACTCAACCATGCCAATACCAAAGCAATCGTAATGCCTGTAAATATAATACAAAGCGACGAAAAAAGCAAGTATGTATATGTCCTGAAGGAAGGTGCCAATGGTAGAAAATTAGCCCACAAAGTCAATGTAACTATTGGAGAAATATATGGAGATGAGATTGAAGTATTGAGTGGTATTGTTTCCGGAGATAAATTAGTTACTCAAGGCTACCAAAACCTGTATGAGGGTCAAATCATTTCTGACAAATAAGGACGATAGGCATTGAAACTTTTATACTACACTAAGCAGAGCATTACAATGTTATTTTCTTAAAAAAGTAAACTATAGGATTAAATCCACCATAACATGAACATACTTAAAAGCATACATAAATCAATCAAAGAATTTAAACCAACGAGCTGGTCGGTGGACAACAGGACTGCCATCTATGTCATCACCATGATGATTACAGCGTTTGGATTTTATACATTCAATACCTTGCCTAAAGAGCAGTTTCCAGACATAGTGGTACCCACCATATCTGTTACTACAGTATATGTCGGTAATTCACCAAAGGATATTGAAAACCTTGTTACAAGACCTATTGAAAAGCAAATCAAGGGTATTTCAGGGGCAAAAGTCATCAAAGTAAATTCTACTTCTCAAACAGACTTTAGTCTCATTGTAGTAGAATTTGACACTGATGTAACGCCGGAAATGGCCAAGCAAAAAGTGAAGGATGCAGTTGATAAATCACGTACAGATTTGCCTCAAAACCTTACCCAGCAGCCCAATGTGCAGGAGTTTTCATTTAGTGATATGCCGATAATGTTTGTGAATATTAGCGGTGAGTATGATGGGTTGAAACTTAAGCAATATGCTGAAAAAGTGCAGGACAAGATTGAACTGCTCACTGAGGTCACAAGGGCAGAATTGGTAGGTGCACCTGAGCGTGAAATTCAGGTCAATGTAGACCCATTGAAAATGGAAAAAGCACTGTTGAGCTTTGATGATATAAAAAATGCCATCGCATTTGAAAATATGGACATTAGCGGAGGTACTATAGGCATAGGCAGTATGGACAGAACACTTAGACTGAAAGGCCAGTTTACCAATTCCAGGGTTATTGAAAATTTAATTGTAAGTACACCGACTGGAGGTAAAATAAGATTAAAGGATGTCGCTACAGTAAAAGACACCCTCAAAGACATAGAGAGTTATGCCAGGCTAAATGGCAAGAATGTAGTGACGCTCAACATCATTAAGAGATCAGGCGAAAACCTCATTGACTGCGCTGCCAAAGTGAAGAAAATAGTTGCCGAAATGAAGGCTACTGAATTGCCCAAAGATCTGGATATTGTCGTTACTGCAGACCAAAGCAAGCAGGCAGCTACTTCTTTTCACGAATTGGTTAACACCATAATCATAGGCTTCATTCTGGTAATGGTTATACTCATGTTTTTTATGGGTGTGGTCAATGCTTTTTTCGTAGCATTGAGTGTACCATTAAGTGTATTTGTAGCATTCATGTTTTTACCGGCAGCAGACATGATTGTAGGTACACATGTGACCTTGAATTTCATTGTCCTCTTTGCCCTCCTTTTTGGTTTGGGCATTATTGTGGATGACGCCATAGTGGTCATTGAAAATACACACAGATTGTATGACAATGGCAAAATGCCGATATTACAAGCCGCAAAGAAAGCCGCAGGCGAAGTTTTTATACCGGTATTGGCAGGAACAGCAACCACTGTAGCTCCATTCTTTCCACTGCTTTTTTGGAAGGGCATCATCGGAAAATTTATGATTTACTTGCCGACCATGCTTATTTTTACTTTACTTGCCTCGTTAATTGTGGCATTCATTATCAACCCGGTATTTGCCGTGAGCTTTATGAAACAAGAAGGCAAGCAATACGATGAACCCAAAAATTCCATTTTCAAGAAATGGTGGCTGTATGCTTTTGTTGTTCTAGGTATATTGAGCAACGTTTTTGGAAGTCCTGCTTTTGGCAATTTTTTAATCATACTTGCTGTGTTGACTGTCTTTCATAATTATATATTGCGAGACGTCATCCATTACTTTCAGGATAAATTACTGCCGCGATTGATGAATGCCTATGAAAGATTGTTGCACTGGTTGTTGAAAGGATGGAGACCAGTAATCGCATTTGTAGGTGTATTTATACTTTTCTTTTTATCCCTTTTTGCATTGATAGCAAGAAAACCAGATTTTCCATTTTTCCCCACGGGTCAACCAAATTTTATATATGTATATCTAAATATGCCAGTGGGCACAAAGGTTGCAGAGACCGATAAAGTGCTTCGTCAGATGGAAGGAAAGGTATATAAAGCACTGAAGAATCTGCATCCGGAAAAAGATGGGTCTATAGTAGAAAGCATCATATCAAATGTGGCGCTTAATGCCAATAATCCTATGGACAACAATAGAAGTGTAAGATCCAATCTTGGTAGAATCCAGGTGTCATTTGTGGAATTCGCAAAGCGCCCTTATCAGGCTACTAAACCATATCTTGATACGGTAAGAGTGGCCCTGGAAGGCATACCCGGAGCAGAGATTACCGTGGAGCAGGAAGGCGGCGGTCCACCGACGGATCCTCCGGTCAATATTGAAATATTTGGAGACGACTTTGAGGCCAATGCAAAAGTTGCTACAGATTTATACAACTACCTTGATACCAATAGGGTTGATGGCATTGCCAACCTTGCCATGGATGTGGATCTAAATAATCCTGAAGTTACAATAATTGTGGATAAAGAAAGAGCAGCTATAGAAGGCGTGAGTTCTGCTCAGGTAGGAGGGGCCATACGCACCGCATTATTTGGCACAGAAGTGAGTAAATTGAAAGATGGCGAAGAAGAATACAAAATCCAATTGCGTTATGATGAAAAAGTCAGAAATGATATGCAGTCATTGGTCAACATGAGGCTTACATTTAGAGATTTTAATACAGGTCGTATTAAGCAAGTGCCCATCAGTGCAGTTACAAAATTTGACTTTACAAGTACTTCCGGCGGGATAAAGAGAAAGAACCTTAAACGCACTATTCAGCTGCAATCCAGTGTGACAGATCTTACTGCTACCGCAAGGATCAATCAGGATCTTGCGCAACGTATCAGCAATTTCCAATCGACCTTTAAGCTGCCCGAAGGTGTGACGATCAAGCAAAGTGGTGAATCGGAGCAGCAGCAGGAAACCAATACATTTTTGATTACTGCTTTTATTATGGCACTAGGCATGATCTTTTTGATACTTGTATTACAGTTCAATTCATTGAGTAAGCCATTCATAGTATTGACAGAAATATTTTTCTCAGTTATAGGGGTATTTGTAGGTTTTGCTATCACAGGTATGACCATGCCTACGATCATGGTGCTTGTAGGTGTTATAGGACTCGCAGGGATAGTGATCAAGAATGGTATATTGTTGCTTGAATTTACAGATGAGCTTCGTGGACGTGGCTACAAGACACGTGAAGCGGCCATTCAAGCGGGTAAGATCAGGATCATACCAGTCATGCTTACCGCCATTGCAACCATCTTGGGATTGCTGCCATTGGCCATAGGATTTAATATAGATTTTGGTTCTTTTTTCACCCACCTTGACCCAAAGATCTGGATAGGGGGAGACAGTGTAGTATTCTGGGGGCCACTGGCCTGGACTATCATATTTGGATTGATATTTTCCTTTTTTCTTACGCTGCTCATGATACCAAGCATGTATATTATCAGTGAACGATTGAGGCGGCCGATGCTGAAATTTTATGGCACAAAGTTTATTGCCATCCTCGGCTTTGCGGGCCCTTTGTTTTTCATCTTTGCCTTGATCATGTACTTTGTGCGATGGATCACAGGCAGGAAGGTGTGGAATGGTACGTATAGAAGATGGGTTTGATGAAGAAGTAGATAAGATAAAAAAGCCACCTTTGAATAAGGTGGCTTTTTTTTTGCTTTGTCACAAAACATTAGGCGTATAAAAATTTTTCTCTTTGAGAAACCAAATAAAATTTGGCAGGCGAAATGTTTTATAAAAAGCACCACCATGTATCCCTATTAAAAATTCTCATCCTTTTATTTACAAAATTTTCACATTGAGCAATTTATATTTTTTGTTTGACCCATTTTGTCTCTATCTTTGAATAATAAAAAATACTAAGCAATGGAAGAAGAATTAAAAGAATGCAAAATCAATGAACCACCTACTGCTTATGGCAATCATTATACTTATGCCGATTACCTGAATTTCACTTTTGATGAGATGGTAGAAATCATCAAGGGGAAAATATATAGAATGAGCCCGGCACCTACCTCCTTGCACCAAATGGTCTCAAGAAATCTCTGTGGAGTACTTTACATTCACCTAAAAGGGAAAAAGTGTAAAATGTACAATGCTCCTTTTGATGTCATATTGCCTGTGAAAGGAAAAGATTTTATGCAATCCGATCGGGTGGTACAACCTGATATCGTAGTCATATGCGATACTGAAAAAATAAAAGAAAGGGGTTGTTTCGGTGCACCAGATTTCATCATAGAAATACTTTCACCGCACACCACCAAAAAAGACATTCAAACCAAGTATGAATTGTATGAAGAATCCGGAGTCAAGGAATATTGGATAATAGAGCCTAGAAACCAGACAGTAGAAGTATTCGTACTTGAGAATGATAAATACAAAAGGATATACACTTACGTAGAAGATGACATCGTGCCTTGTCATACATTGCCGGATCTTGAAGTTGATTTGAAAGAAGTGTTTGAGTAAGAAATTATAATTTCATCGGAATCTCTATCTCAAATACAGATCCCACACCAATCTCAGAATCCACATGGATGTCCCAGTTGTGTGCTTTGCATATGCTCTTCACATAAAATAAGCCAAGACCAAATCCCTTTATATTGTGTACATTGCCCGTATTGACACGGTAAAATTTATCAAACAGGTACTTGTGGTTTTCTTTGGCTATGCCTATGCCATTGTCTTTTATTTTAATTACATACCGACCTTCTTTTTTTGTCAAACTCACCAGTATC
>JAYUTD010000045.1:0-6134 GCA_043755305.1 Saprospiraceae bacterium | reverse complement strand
TGCCTGTATTCTCTTTGCTTCCATAAGATCTGCCACTGCCGCTTCTTTCGCCACCACCGTATGATCGACCGCCTCTGTCTCCGCTGCCGCCTCTCCTTTCTCCGCCGCCATAAGATCTGCCTTCGGAAGGCCTTTTTGATGCTTCACTGTTTTCAATATCAGGTCTTACAATAAGCCCTTTATAATTGGTTTTTTTAAATGCGTCTATGAGTATATCAGCGTATTGTGTTTCAACATCAAACAGAGAGATAGATTTTTTAATTTCTATCCTACCTATTTCTATAGATTGGCCTGGAACATGTTCATTGATAAGACCAATCAAAGTACCAGGAGTGATCTTACTTGCACTTCCATGATTCATAAAGAATTTTGTAAATTTAGAAGTGCCATTGACAGCATCTCTTTTTCCCCGGTCTGAAGCATTGATGTCCACAGCATCTTTATAATAATCCAGAAATCTGTTAAATTCAACCAAAACAAATTTCTTGATCAAATCTGTATGATCTATGTCTGCTATGCTCTCCATAATTGAAGGAAGAAATGGTTTGATTCTGTCATCATCAATTTCAACTTCTTTAACTTTTCTAATTAAGTTTAGCAATTGGGTTTGGCAGATTTCTTTGCCGGTCGGAACTTTAGCTTGTTCAATAGGTTTTCCAATTTTCTTTTCTAAATGTCTAATTTTACTTATTTCCTTGGAGTGTATAATACTTACTGATTCTCCTTTTTTTCCTGCTCTTCCCGTACGGCCGGATCTATGTATATACACCTCTGGATCATCTGGTAAATTGTAATTGATGACATGGCTCAACTCAGTGACATCCAGACCTCTTGCTGCAACGTCAGTAGCAACAAGCATCTGTAATTGTCTTTTTCTGAAACGATTCATCACATAATCTCTCTGGGCTTGAGATAAATCACCATGCAGCGCATCTGCATTATATCCATCGTGTCCCAGTTTATCAGAAACCTCCTGAGTCTCTGCCTTGGTCCTGCAAAATATAATAGCATATATATCCGGATTGATATCTGCGACTCTTTTAAGGGCATTGTACCTGTCTTTAGCATTGACAAGGTAGTAAAAATGGGTAATCATATCATTCCCCTTATTTTCTTTTCCCGCAGAGACTTCTTTAGGATTTTTCATATACTTGCTAGCTATTCTTCGAATTTCCGAAGGCATAGTTGCAGAAAAAAGAAGTACTTGTTTTTGTTCAGGAGTACCCGACAGGATTTCATCCAATTCATCTTTGAATCCCATAGAAAGCATCTCATCGGCTTCATCCAAAACCAGAGTTTCAATACTGCCGACTTTTAATTTATTTCTTTTGATCAAATCAAGCGTCCTTCCAGGTGTCCCAACAACGATTTGCGGATTATCTTTCAAAGCTGTGATTTGATTGGTAATTGCTGCACCACCATATACTGCTAAAGATCTTATACCAGGTAAATACTTCGTATATGCCTTTATATCATTGGCGATCTGAAGGCACAGTTCCCGGGTCGGTGCAAGAATAAGAATTCTTGTTTCTCTTTCTAAACCTGTTAGTTTATTCAAAAGTGGTAGTGAAAAAGCAGCAGTCTTACCAGTACCTGTTTGAGCCAGGGCGATTAAATC
The DNA here is from genome assembly GCA_043755305.1 of Saprospiraceae bacterium. Lineage (GTDB taxonomy): Bacteria > Bacteroidota > Bacteroidia > Chitinophagales > Saprospiraceae > JADKBO01. Next base: position 4,516 of record JAYUTD010000045.1, on the reverse strand, counting down.
GGAAGTAGACTCTAAAAGTAAACCCAATGTTTGTTGCTGAATGGGTGTAGGCGTAATAAATCCTAAATCATCTAAAGCCGATAAAATATCCTTCTTTAGGCCTGAACTTGCAAATGTATCCATGTGTGTTTTTTAAAGGAAAATATAGGCTGAATAGCTATTAATCCTCGTCATTAAATCTCTTTTTTAAATCAGCGTCTTGGTCTTTCGGCTGATTTATTTTGATTTCAGATTTGTCTGAAATTCTTGGTCTTTTTGTGGGCTCAATTGCAGACTTTCTAAAAGTGCGCTCAGTGGAGTCTAAAGTTTTTTTATCTCCATCAAATTCTCTTCTTGTGTCACTGCCAGAGTCATATGGTCGCATATTATTGCTCGTTGAAGATCTGTCAAAGGGTTTTCGATCGCCAATGTATGGCTTTCTTTCGCCTTCGTAGGGTCTTCTTTCACTATTTCCATATGACTTTCTTTCGCCGTCACCATAAGGTTTTCTATCCCTAGACCGATTTTCAGAACCCGTAGACTTCCTATTGTCACTACTCTCTGTTCCTTGATTTACGACGATATTCCTACCATGAAACTCTCTTCCGTTTAGGGTTTTCAAAGCTATGATTGCTTCTTCTGTGTCACCCATTTCAACAAATGCGAAACCCTTGCTTCTTCCGGTCTCTTTATCTCGCATCAGCTTGACAGTACTAACATCTCCTACTTGCTCGAATAAAATTTTTATCTCCTCTTCTGTTATTTCAAAATCGAGATTTCCTACATACAGATTCATGGTATATATAAAAATATGAAAATAATAAGGCAAAGGTAGCGCAAAAGTTTGTAATTACATAGCATTTAGTTTTCAACTGTACATTAATAACAAATTATTGTGAGAATTTTAAAACAACTTTTCTGTGCAGTTTTATTGCATTTCCATATCTCTTTAAGACAATTGAGAAATATTATATGGTTTTATGATATTTTTTTAATATCTTTCCGTTGACAATAGTAAAAAGTACTTTGGTTTTTAATATATCTTGTTCTTTGCATTTCAGGAGGTTGTTGGATAAGATAACTATATCAGCATATTTGCCTTTTTCAATCGAACCTTTAATGTTTTCCTCTTTGGCAGCATATGCATTATCTAATGTATATGATTTAATGGCTTCTGCCCTTGTCATTCTTTGTTCCGGGAAAAATACCATACCATTGTCTGCTCTTTTTCTGGTAACTGAAGCATAAAAATTCTTGATAGGGTCTACATCTTCCACCGGAGTGTCCGTTCCATTTGCAATCCTTACATGATTGTTTAATAAACTTCTCCAGGCATAAGCCCCATTTTTTGCTCTTTGCTCTCCTAATCTTTTTACTACAAAAGGTGCATCACTAGTACAATGGACTGCCTGAATACTAGCAATAAAATTGTGTTTTTTAAATCTGGGCATGTCTATAGGATTTAAGTGTTGTGCATGCTCTATACGCCATCTTAAGTCTAATTTGTCTTTATGCAGTTCAGCCAATCCTTCAAAAATGTCCAATACTACTCTATTGGCTCTATCGCCTATTGAATGCACACAAAACTGCATATTATTAGCCATGGCTAACTCTCCTATTTTTTTAACCTCATAAATATCTGTAGTATTTTGACCATGAAAATTGGGCTTGTCAGAATAGGGTTTGAGCAGCCAAGCACCGAATGCACCCAATGCACCATCCACCTCAGATTTTATAGCATTACATGTATAGAAATCATTGCCAATGCCTATCCTCTTATATTTATAAATTTCATCTTTCATCTCAGCATAGGAATGTCTGGCCATAACCCAAAGTCTTAAATTAAGCCTTTTGTTTTTTGCCAAAGTTTCATATCTATTGAGTTCTGTAAAAGTAGAACCAGCATCTTGAAATGAGGTAATGCCTTTATTTATGCATTCGTCTTGGGCTTTTCCAATTGCTTTTTGCCAAAGTGCTTCTTGCTCATTTACATTCAATCCTTCCTTATAAGTACCGTGGGCCTTTTTTATAATATCCATGGCATTTTCTTCAAAAACCCCAATTGCCTCTTTATTTTGGTTTCTCACGATTCTGCCACCATGAGGGTCAGGTGTATCATTGCTTATACCAGCTAGTTCCATCGCTTTTTTATTAGCAAATAGAGAATGACCACTAGCATGAAAAAGTATGATAGGATTATTTGGAGAAATGGCTGAGATTGATTCATAGCTTGGATAGCCTTGAATACTTGGACTAGGTGCTTTCGTCCATTTTTCCTGATGCCAGCCTCTTCCTTCAATCCAAATCCCTTTTTCTGTTTTAGCGACTTTGGCTTTTACGCTGTCAATAATTTCATCCCAACTTTTAGCCGTAAGGAAATTGAGATTCAGTAAACTAAATCCCAAGGCAGAAAAGTGGCCATGGCCTTCAATAAAACCCGGAATGACAAAATTTTTCTTTGCATCAATAACCTTCGTATCCGGGTTTTTCATCAATAAAGCTTCATCTGATCTACCAACAAAAACGATTCTGCCATTCGCAATTGCTACCGCCTGTGCAACTGGATTTTCTACATCAACCGTATACACTGAAGCATTATGTATGATTAAATCAACCGGAATATGCTCTTTTGTAGAGCAGGCAATGAGTGAAATGATAAATACAATCAAAAAAAAATAACGAAACATAAACCGTGTTTATTTGGCAAATATATTAAATTTATTGCATAAATGTTCCTTCAATTGCTATGGTGCGTCGCTATAATTATCAATTATCTAAGAATAAAATAGCCTCAATACAGCATAATATCTTAGACCTATGCAGTGAACTATTTGTAATTTTCATCGATTTAAATGGTAAGCCTAAATTGATACCTATTTTGGCATTAAATAATATTGAATTGAATAACCTGCAAAGATGCCTAGTCCGCCTTCCACATTGGAATAGAGTTCCTGAGGCTCAGCTACTGAAGAGTTGTTACCGCCATATTTTAAGTAAGTTTCCATACTTTTATAATAATTAAACAATTCCGGGCTTACCGTCATCAATTTCAACATAGGGACTACATTAACTTGAGCTGGTTCAACTTGGGTTCCATCCCTTTTTAAATTTTTGTTTGTAACAAGTTTCGTTGTACTGTTTGCATCTATCTCCAAATCGGTGAATGAAACGGCATTGCTTAATTTTCCACTTGTTACATTATCAAACTGTTGCTTGATTTCTGAAATCCATAATTTAAAATCAAGCTTTGAATTTTGGTCATCTCTCACTTTATTTAGTAAAGTATCTACATCAACAATTGACCATATGTAATAGTTCTTATCGGGAGACTTGTCTTCGATTTTAAATTCAATTTCAGAAGCGTTGTCAAATTCTTTGGAAATATTAATTTTAAGATTATTAATGCTAGATTTATTTGGAACTTTGCTTTGAGCAGATACAACACCATATTTCTCAGAATAGACATTAATTTTATACAACTCATCATAATCTGATACACAATTGCTGCTTTTGTAAATGCCCTTACCTTCATGGTATAATTTACAAACTTGCTCACCATTTTTATTGGTGACGGTCATTTTGGCGTCGGTAATATAATTTTGCGTTGTATTTTTATCAAACACACTGGTTGTATGAGTCAAAGAAATAACCCATATGGAATCATTGGTGAATACAGAATTGAGTACAATTTTTGGCTTAAAATTCTTTGCTTCAAAGATCACCTCCTCTTCGCAAGAAACGAATAGTAAAGTGAAAACAAACAATATGTAATTTGAAGATTTGAGCAAGTTAAAGTTGTTATTACTTTATACAAAGTTAATCATCAAAACGAAAAATACAATTAATTGTTTCAATAATTATGAAAGCATCTTGAAAATCAAAATATTATTTGGAAAAAGCAAAATATTGTTTAAATAATAAAATTTAATACCGATAAATCAAAGAATGTCGAAACGAAAAAAATATATTTCTTGTCACGAAAAGGTAAAATTTACTTTATTCCTTCGGAAGCTAACCATTTATGGTAAATATTGGCATTTATTTGATGTTGCTCAGCAGTTTTGGCAAATGAATGCTCACTGGCATATCCTGGTTTTGCACAAAAGAAAAAGTACTCGTGTTCCTCTGCATTTAATACTGCATCTATACTATTGCTACTGGGCATAAATATTGGCCCCGGAGGCAACCCTGCATACATATAGGTATTGAAAGGTGAATCAAAGTTCAAGTGCTGAAACAAAACCCTTCTTAAAGTATAGTCTCCGTTGGCAAAAACTACCGTTGGGTCAGCCCTCAGTTTATCTCCAATATGCAATCTATTAAGGTAAACTCCGGCTACAGTTGGCCGTTCATTTTTATTGTTGGACTCTCTTTCTACAATAGATGCTAAGGTATATACTTGTGAAGGGTTTAGATTCCATTTATTCGCCTTTTCTAGTCGTTCCTTCGTCCAAAATTTATCACTTTCATCTGCCATTCTCTTCATTAGTTTTTCTGGTTCTATATTCCAAAATATATTGTAAGTATTTGGTATGAA
>JAYUTD010000044.1:0-2449 GCA_043755305.1 Saprospiraceae bacterium | reverse complement strand
ACCAGCGTGGCCTATACCGATCCACCAAACGAAGTTCGTGATATCCCAACCCCACCCTACGGTTCGATTGAGATTCCAGGTACCTATACCAAACCATATGGTCCAACAAATACAAAAAACACCTAAGGCTAAAGCCAGGCTTGAAACAATAAAAGCAAGTGTCCAAGCGAGGGAAGGTGCTCTTTCAGTGGCAGCACATAAATCTTCAGTGATCTGATGATAGGTCTTGCTTCCAAGTACTAATGGTTGACGAATCGGAGATACTACAACACTCATATATTATTCATTAATTCACTTATTAAATTAAATTATGCTTCAATAGTTTCATCTCTGTTGATGATTCTTGATCTATACGATACCGCAGGTCTGGTATTCACTTCTTCCAATACTTTGTAAGTCAGTGGATGTGCCTCTTCTTTATATACTAAGGATTTATCGCTATTGATATTTCCAAACGTGATAGCACCTGTAGGACATGCAGATTGACAAGCAGTCTTTACATCTGTATCATTGATCATTCTGCCTTCTTTCTTGGCAGTCAATTTACCTTCTTGAATTCTCTGTGTACAGAATGAACATTTTTCAATTACACCACGTGATCTTACCGTTACATCTGGATTTAATACCATTCTGGTAAGATTATCTGTCATAAAAGGTGATTCATCATCACCACTGACCATGGCAGGTTCATTTGCAGGGAAAAGATCCGCTTTTTGATAGTCCAACCAATTGAATCGTCTTACTTTATAAGGACAGTTGTTTGCACAATATCTTGTCCCTACACATCGGTTGTAAACCATTTGATTTATCCCTTCGCTATTGTGATTTGTTGCACTTACTGGACATACATTTTCACATGGAGCATTATGACAATGCTGACACATCAAAGGCTGGAAAACAACATTCGGATTATGTGCATCGCCATAATAGTATCGGTCTACTCTCAACCAAGACATCTCATGATGACGACTTACTTCTTTTTTTCCAACGACAGGAACATTATTTTCAGCCATACAAGCCACAGCACATGCACCACAACCAATACATGAATTCAAATCAATATTCATATGCCATGAAAGTCCCTTACCAAAGAAATCTGCATGATCCGGGTAAAGAGTCTCTTCATTCAATCGCTTAAATTCAGTCCTTTCCCTTTTTAATTCTGTTGCAAACTCTTCAAGTTCAGGAAGATTGGCTTTACGAATTACTGAACGGTCCACTATAGATCCTTGAAAGCCTTGCTTTGCTAAACCGAAATAAGTAAAAAATACTGTTGCAGCTTCATCTGCATTTATTTTCTTTCCTGTTTTCTTGTCAATATCTTCCACACCCATTGTGTGATGGTATTGGACACAAGCTATTCTGTCATTGGACGAAAGCTTAGTAGGTGCTGTCGTAACTGAATTATAATATTGGACTAAGCCATCTACGATCTGACAATTTGCAAAAGTATTACTGCCAAGATTTTTACCAACAGGACCTGAAATTGTTCGTCCGTATCCTAAACCTAGAGACATAGTACCAGGCATTTGCCCAAACTGCTGTATCGATTCTGATTGAATAAAGTCTTTGCCAACTCCAAGTTTTACTGTATCACCATTATCCAAACCATGTGCACCAATAAATTTATTAACTCCATCGAATGCAACAGAAACAGCTAAATAATTGCCCCAAACACATCTTGTGACAGGATCGGCCATCTCTTGGAGCCAAGGATTATTAGCATGTTGACCAGCTCCGATGTTGATGGTCTCGTAAAAATCAATTTCTTCGCCAGCGGGTATTGGTTGAGATATTTTTAAGTTGGAAACAATTATTGAAGAAGGTGTAGTTGATGTGGTATTTGTTTGAATGACTGCATTATTGAATACACCATCATGTAATACTTTATCCCAAGTTGCAGATCCTAAGAAATCTTTTTGCCATCCAGCCTTCAAATAATCATAATAAGGTGAATCCGATTTCCAATTTACATTCTCACTACCCGCCCATTTCAATAAATTAAGCTCGGCTTGTCTGGTATTGAAAAGTGGTGCAATAGTAGGTTGAATAAGACTTAACGAACCTTTTTTAGGTTCAGCATCACCCCAGGATTCAAGAAGATGGTTGTTTGGTGCAATGATATCGCATAGATCTGAAGTTTCATTCAATGATCCTACAAAAGATATTTTCGTTTTTACTTTTTCAAGTGCTGATTTAAATTTAACAGCATCAGGATAATCATATGCTGGATTGGCCTGATCCAAAACGATCAAAGCATCAACATTGCCAGCAGCCATATCAGTAATTAGCTTATTGAGATCCGTTTCATTGCCTTGGCGCTGATAAGAAGGTAAGTTTAAATCAATGGTCGTTCCATAAGACCCGATGAGTTCATTAATTTTATTGACAAGTACTTGTTCGTCTTTATTGTTCGAAGATGAAACCACTAGGGCTTCACCTTTATTTG
>JAYUTD010000043.1:0-2451 GCA_043755305.1 Saprospiraceae bacterium | reverse complement strand
AGGAAATCTCTTCTATTAGAACCAAGTGAGTTGGTCACCTCAGGGTTTCCTTAAGTTTTTGGGCTTTGGACTAGGTGCAGCTACTATTGCTGCAGGGTGTGATATTCCAATTAAAAAAGCTTTACCTTATGTCACAAAACCTGATGCAATTGTACCTGGAATAGCCAATTACTATGCATCTACTTTTGTACAAGATGGAGATATAGCCTCGATATTGGTTAAGACCAGAGATGGCAGGCCTATAAAAATAGAAGGCAATGATTTAGCGCCTTCCAATTATGGCAAGACCTCTGCAAGGGCACAAGCTTCAGTATTGAGCCTTTATGATACAAATAGATTTGCTACTCCTCTCAAAAAAGAGGGCAAAACATTTAAATCAATAAAATGGGAAGATCTAGATACTGAAATAAAAGCCAAACTAGCTAGCGCATCTTCCATAAGAATTCTTACCAATTCAATAACAAGTCCTACTACTAAAAAAGTTTTAGCAGATTTCGCGGCAAAATATCCTGCCACAAAGACAGTAGCTATAGATTCTACTTCTTATGCTGCGCTTTTGGATGCCAATCAAATAAATTTCGGAAAAAGAGCTATACCGACGTATAAATTTAATGAAGCAGATGTCATTGTTAGTTTTAACGCTGATTTTTTAGGTACCTGGATTAGCCCTGAAAAATTTGCTGCTGATTACGTGAAGAAAAGAGTGGTGGATGCCAGCGCTCCTAAAATGTCGAGACATTATCAGGTAGAAAGCCATATGTCTTTGACAGGATCCAATGCAGACAACAGAATCTTAGTAAAACCATCTGAGCAAGGCAGTGCAATAGCATTCCTTTATGGGGCTGTTGTAGGCGGTGGAGCATCGCTTGAATTAAATGAAAAAGCCAAAAAAGCCCTTGGTAAAGTAGCAGATCAATTAAAAAACAACAAGGGTAAATCGATCGTGGTAAGTAGTTCCGCCAATGTTGCTGAGCAAATGATGGTCAATGCAATCAACAATGCCCTTGGAAATTATGCATCAACCATTTCTTTGGGTAATGCGGTATACAACAGACAAGGCGACAATAAAAAATATGAGGAATTGGTCGCGGAATTAAATGCGGGATCAGTTGATGTACTTATAGTATATGGAGCCAATACAGCTTACACATTGGGCAATGCTGATGCAATATCCAAAGCAAAAACTAAAATTGCCTTTGGTATGTCAAATGATGAGACTATCAATTTGTGTGACTACGTAGCCACTTCTCCACACTATTTAGAGTCCTGGGGTGACGCTATGGTATCTGACGAAAGCCTTACTTTAATACAGCCTACCATATCTCCATTGTTTAGTTCAAGACAAGCAGAGGAATCATTATTGACCTGGTCAGATGCTCCAGTTAAAAACTTCTATGAGTATTTAAAAGCAAACTGGCAAGCAACAGCTTTCAAAAGCCAAAATGAATTTGCAAGCTTTCAGGCTTTTTGGGACAATTCATTACACAATGGAGTGGTATCTTTAAAAGGAGGTGGGGCCAATCCATCTTATAACAATGCGCCGATTGATTTCAATGTGGTGACCAAACCTTCAAAAGCTACTTTGGAGATTACCTTTTTTGAACCGGTAAGCATAGGCAATGGAGTATATTCTACCAATCCCTGGTTGCAGGAAATGGCAAATCCTGTAGACAGAACTGTTTGGGGAAATTATCTCTCAGTTCCGGTTAGCTTTGATGGTGTCAGTGCATTTGATGGATACAATGATCTTAAAGATGGTGATTTAGTAGAAGTCAGTATAGGAGGCAAAAAATTGACATTGCCGGTTATACAACAATTTGGACAATTGAAAGGAACTGTTGCTTTGGCGTTAGGTTATGGCCGAACAGTTGCAGGAGAGTGTGGCACTGGTGTAGGAGTAGATGTTAATCCTTTTGTAAAAAAAGTAAATGGTTATCCAGTCTACTATAACGATGCAGTCCAAGTGTCAGGTAAGATTGGCAAAGAAAAAGAATTTTCTTGCGTACAATACCACCACACTTATGGAGTGAAGGATATAGAGAAAGAAACAGGAAAGAAAATCAATGCTGATGAAGCTGCAACAGTTTTCTTTGATTACTTCTCAGGAATTAAAGGATTTCAGGGTGCCATCACCGACAGGTCAATTATTTATACTTCAAACCTTAATTCATTAAAGACAGATCTTGAAGTTCTGGATAAGAAAAGAGAGCATGCACAATACTTAAACAGCAAGCAAATCTACAGAGGGCACGATGCACTCTATGCTAGAGGCCACCATTGGGGAATGCACGTTGATTTGAACGCATGTATTGGGTGTGGCGCATGTACCGTAGCTTGTATGTCGGAGAATAACGTACCTATTGTTGGAAAAAGAGAAGTTTCAAGACACCATGAGATGACATGGCTAAGGATAGATAGGTATTATTATGGTGACGTAAGCAATCCTAATAC
>JAYUTD010000042.1:0-2453 GCA_043755305.1 Saprospiraceae bacterium | reverse complement strand
TTTACAAAGGGTGAGTCTGTAATACTGGGATATACGAGTTCGACCACCAGATGGGTAGTGCTGAGCAGGTATGCTCAGGGCGGTTGCCCGCCAGGTATGGCAAAATGCAATGGTGCTTGTGTATTGCTAAATCTCGATCCTCAAAACTGCGCTGGTTGCAACAATATCTGTTTCTTCGCCAATGCCTATGCTGGTTGTTCAGGTGGAGTATGCTTCATAGCATCGTGCTACACAGGATTAGCTAATTGCGACGGCCTTACTTCAAATGGATGTGAAATGAATATATTTACTAATGTTAACAATTGCGGGTCTTGCGGCAATATATGTTCTTTGCCCAATGCTACCAGTCAGTGTGTAGGGGGCACCTGCCAAATCTTATCTTGCAACATGGGATTTTCCAATTGTGACGGCATTACATCCAATGGGTGTGAGTGTAATCTGACTTGTGTGAATGGCACTTGCCAATAATTACACCAATCAACTTTTACTACCGCTGTCACTCACCTTACGCTTATTGCCAAAGCCCATCAAGAAATTGAGTGCACTGATTACATTGCCTGTCTTGGTGACTGGCCCATTGAAATCTTTGCCAAAGGAGAGGTTTAGTTTATTGTTGAGTCCCACTTTGTAATCCAGATTGACGAGGTACTTGTAGCCTTGCTCTAGCGCTCCTTGATTATTCCTGTACACTATTTCGCCACTTATGGAAAATTTATTGGCCGTAAACAATATTCTGCCACCAGCATCAAGGGCGTCGTTTTTGGGTCTACCCGTGTAATCGTTTTTGGAAAAGTACTGGTACCTTACTATGGCAAGGAAACTTACATTGCTCTCCAATTCATAGCCACCACTTAGCCACAGACCAGCCTGATCCAGTCTTTTGTCTTCAAATGATCTGTCAGGAAATTGCCATGCCACTGCTGAATTAAAATCAAGTTTAAAGCCTTTCCTTGTAAAATCAAGGCCACTCAAACTATTGGTGATTTTAGTGTCAATATCCGGTCGACTAAAAGCTTTGTCGGTAAGCGACTTTTTGTAGGCATCATACGATCCCACAACACTATCTGTCATTTTCTTTTTTTGGTCATCAGAGAGCGCAGCCATTTGATTAATGGCTTTAATTTTACCAATCAGCGCCGCATTCAAATCTTCGATTATTTTGGCTTCATTGGATGTGGAGGCTAAGTTGTTTTTCTTTGTCATATAATATTTTGCGGTATCTAGCTTGTCGGAGGTCGCCTTACTTATATTGCCACGCAAGAAAGAAAATCTGATACCCACGGCCATACCCACATTGGGTAAAGGCTGATTGGTGATGGCACTACTGATGTCATTGTTGTTGTTGGCTACAGATACTGTAAAAGACTGTTTAAAATTATTGCTCAGGCTATTGCTTAAAAACTGTGCTGCACTAGTGGTTTTCTTTTTCCAAATCCAATGGGGAGAAAAATCAATGGCATAGTTGACCGGCACAGAAGTAAAGTCTTTGCTTGCTTGTCTAAGGCTTGCCATAAAATCACTGACATCCGATGGCCTGGTAATCTCACTGTCTGACATACCAAGCATAACTGCTGCAGGGGATTGTGGTGATTTTAGCTGATCTATTTCTTGATTGATATCCTGAGGGTCGATTTGGGCATACATGGAATAAGCCAGGACCAAAAACACAATTGTTAAACTTTTTTTCATGATGTATATTATTATCAGATAAATAAAATGGATACGATGCCGGATATAACGCCATTGCTTGGTACTGTGCTATCGACAACGGTTTGTTGAAAGGGTTTCTTGCCGCCTTCAATGATGACTTCCATACTCACCTGATCAGAGTCCGGATTGATGTCAGAAATGGTGGTAAACAATACAAGTTGCTTTTCATTCATAAACTTATTCGAGCCGGGGTTAAGTGTAAAATTATTGTCATGGCTGCCCTGATCGTCCATGTTTAATCTTACTAAGGTAGAAGAAAGTTGGTTGAAGCCAAAATTGACGGTAACTGTAATTGGATCGTCTTTTTGGTCAAAGATATCATAGACAATAGTAGAAGAGAAAGTTGACATGATGGTATTTTTTATATAGATTAATGAATGGTTTTAAAACAATATGCACGATTTAAAAACTCAAAGTTACACAAATGAGCCGAACTCAAAACCTAACTTTAGTTATAACATATAAAATTCCAAGCGCTCAAAGCCAAAAATACTTGAAAGAAGGAGCAGAATAGTACGTATAAATACCTGTTTTTAGCTCCGCTGCAATTCGCAGATTTGCTACTTTTATTTGACTTTTTTATTTTAACCAATTGTAGAATATTTGATTCAGGATCAATTAGTGTCAATATGAAAGCAACATTCATTTTACTCCTTTTCCTCAATGCCCTCATGGTTAAAAAAGAAAACCACGGAGCACACGAAGTACACAGAGAAAATAGTAAAACAAAACTCTCCGTGGCC
>JAYUTD010000041.1:0-6154 GCA_043755305.1 Saprospiraceae bacterium | reverse complement strand
GAGCCTATCCACAATTTTGTGTTTGAGAGTTTCATAGAATTTAAGCAAAAATACGATTTTCAAAATAAATAAACAACTGATTATAGATTGTTGACCAGTTGAATCTAGTTTTATTCCACTTTGGTTTAATTTGTTGAGCTGCAAGAAATATAGATTTTAGTGCAGCATCATCATTTGGAAATACCTTTTTATTTCTGGTATATCTTCTTAAAGAAGCATTGAAACTTTCTATAACATTTGTAGTATAAATCAGCTTTCTTATTTCTGGTGGATAGTTCAAAAATGCTGTCAAGGCATCCCAATTATGGCTCCAAGATTGGACTGCCTGGCTATATTTTGCACCCCATTTTTCTTTGAACTCCTCTAGGGCTTTTTTTGCTGCTGGTTCATCAATAGCCTGATAAATCTCTTTAATACTTAGTATTATTGATTTACGATCTTTATAGCTTACAAATTTTAATGAATTTCTGATCTGGTGAACTATACAAATTTGATGGACACTTTTTGGAAATGATGTTTCAACTGCTTTTTGAATGCCTGATAGATTGTCTGAACATAAGAATAAAATATCTTCAACACCTCTTAATTTCAGATCAGTAAATATATTCATCCAAGACGCAGCACTTTCGTTTTCAATTATGTGAATACTCAATAAATCTTGACTTCCACTCATGTCTATACCCATTACAAGCATTGCTGCTTTAGAAATAACCCGTCCCTCATGCCTTATTTTATAGTGGATTGCATCGATCCATACTATAGCATATTGTCTTTCCAATGGCCTTTGTTGCCATTCTTTAATGTCATCTAAGAGCCTATTTGTGATTAAAGAAATTTTAGATGTGGAGTAGTCAATACCATAAGTTGTGTTTAAAAAATCAATGATATCAGCATTGCTCATACCTTTAGCATAAAGCAGTAAAACCGTATCCTCTATTTCTTGTACCATTGTCTTATGTTTAGGCACAATTATAGGTTCAAAAGTAGCATTGCGATCTCTAGGCACTTTAATTACAACATCTCCTGCTTGTGTATTAAGTGTCTTTTGCGAATACCCATTGCGGTGGTTGTCATCGATTGGCTTTGCTCCCGGTTCATACCCAAGATGTGCATCCATTTCAGCAGATAGTAAGGTCTGAACGCCACGTTTAAAAAGCTGATCTTTAACAATGTTAAAATCCTTTGGATTTTTGATCTCTTTAACAAGAGCATCTAGTAATGTGTTTAAGTTCTCATTCATGATATAAAAATATTTAATTTTAAAATATTTACCATGAAACTCAGCCAAGATTCTGCTGAAAAGCCAAGTTATCAACAAGGAATGGAATATTTTTTGAACTTTTGGGGTTCAAAATATTCCACTCCTATTGATAACTGGTATTCTTCCTCCAAAACAAAGGTGGTAGTCCCAGCAAAATAGGTCAAACACAAAATGTTTTACAGTCCCGTTGCCTGAACACATTCTACTTTGCCGCCTTCAGCTCGAGGTATTTTTATACATCTTCGCTTCGTCGGCTCGTATAATATGTCCATTTGACTTTTCCAGCAGACCCTAATTTATGCCCATAAAGCCCCACCACCTCTTCCTCCTTACCGCTTTAGTGCTAGCAAGCTTTGCTTTTTTTAACTGGCATCAAGGTCATTTGATCGACCTGCAGTACCATGACACTTATTTTGTAACCAATAAAAGCGCAGTTTTTGGGATATTGGCTTTCTTGTCTCTTATTACATGGTCAATCTATTCTCTAACCCATAAATGGTTATTTTCAAAAATTCTGGCATGGATACATGTGGTACTTTCTATAATTGCATTTTTTGTTTTTGTGTATGCTCTTAATCGCAATTCCTATCTTTATGCCCTCACTCCGAGTCGATATTATGCCTATCGTATAGAAGGAAAACCAGCAATCAGTGATTTCAATATACTATTGACTTATATTTTTATTGCCTTCCTTCTCACCCAAGTCATTTTTATTCTTAACTTTATCTTAGGAATAGTCAAACATCTAATCACAAAAAAATAAGCTGAAAACAACCAACCATACCATTCTCGTCACCGGTGCCCGGGCACCCATCGCCCTAGAGTTGGCACGCAGCTTTGCATATCATGGGCATAAGGTGATCATGGCGGATTCCTTGCACTTTACCATTGCTCGATGGTCAGCAGCTGTGACAAAATATTATTATCTGCCACCACCAAAATTTGACATAGGCGCCTTTGTATTGAAAATACAACAAATCATTGCAGCAGAACAGATCACCTATTTCATTCCCACGTGCGAAGAGGCCATTTATGTAGCCTTTCATAAGGAGAAATTCAAGTGTAAAGTATGGACATCGGATATGCAAACTATCATTGACTTGCATAATAAATACAACTTCTATCAAAGATTCAATAGTCTACTGCCTATTCCACCTACCCAGCTGTTGAGCGATTTTACGGATTGGGGCCAAAGCGATGCTTATGTCTTCAAGCGTGTATATTCGAGATTTGCCACCTCTGCTATCATAGGAAAATTGGTAAAGGAATCTTCTTTTGCAAAAGAGGAAGGCACCAAGTGGCTGGCGCAAAAATACATCGGAGGTACGGAAATATGTGTGTATTCGATTTGGGACAATGGCATATTAAAAGCGTATGCAACCTATCATCCATTGTATAGAGCAGGCAAAGGTGCCGGCATTTTTTTTGAACCTGTAATCAATGAAACCGCATATAATCTTGTGCGAAATTTTGGAAATACAATAAAGTATACAGGGCAACTTTGTTTTGATGTCATTATCGACAAAGAAGGCAGGCCATGGTTTATAGAGTGTAATCCCAGAGGCACCAGTGGCGCCCATCTTATACACAATGACCTTGCGCTTTGTTTTCTGGAAGAAGCAAAAGTAACTGTGAAAAGTGATGCCACATTTTCTATTAAATATGCTATGGCCATCTTTCATCCATTGGCTTTTTTTTCCCGAAAAGTGAGGTCGTCAAAAGACGTAATCTACAGCAAACGTGACAGAAAACCTTTTTTTCTACAGGCCTTGAGCCTGCTAGAAATAGCTTATATAAAATTTACCAAAGGCAGGACCTGGCTACAGGCGACTACCAGTGACATAGAATGGAATGGCGATGAAGATTAAATGGGTCAATTGGCAGGAACTTCCTGTAGGAAAATTAAAATCTTTTGCGAAGTTATTTTCAACTATGCCTTCAAAGGCATTGATTGAAAATGTGGAAACGGAATTTAAAATTTTACAAACAGCAGACAATGGTTTCTTCCCAGTGACCATCAACCACACCGAATGGAACAACTCTTATGTATGTTCGCCTTACAATGCCCTGGCACAGTATTCCGCAGATGAACTCTTGCGTAAAATAAAAAGTAAGTTAGTGCAAATTCCGCTTCTATTTATTATCAAACTCTTGTCCAATTGGCTAAAATACACAGACATAAATAAAAATGTGCATGTCAACAATTTTTTACTGTCCACCAATCCATATGCCGACTGGGACTGCAGTAATCTCCAAGAACTTACGGCTTTTATAAAACAACAGTATCCCGACCACGCTATCATCTTCAGGTCATTGAATAAATACCAGCACCAACACTTATTCCCTGCATTTGAATCCAATCGATACAAATTAATGGGCAGCCGTCAAGTGTATATTTTTGATATGAGCTATGGGGAATGGATGTCCCACAACAACAACAGACAGGATACCCGGCTTATAAAAAAAGCAGACCTGCGAAAAATAGACCATAAGGAGATGGCCGACTACCTCGACCAGGCACTTGAGCTGTACAATCAATTGTATTTAAAAAAATATTCCCGCCACAACCCACAATTTACACTTAGCTATTTTACGCAATGCCATGTCGGTGAAATCATCCACTTTCAAGGATATGTGGACGATGAAAATAAGTTAAAAGCATTTGCAGGCTTATTCATTTACGGTGGCACCATAACCTCACCGCTGGTTGGCTACGATACCAATGCACCGGTTAATAAGGCTTTATATATCCATGGCATAAGATTGATCCTGCAGTATAAATTCGATTCCTCTTTATTGCTCAATCTCAGTTCAGGTGCCTCTTCCTTTAAGAGATTGAGGGGTGGAGAGCCGTCAATCGAGTATTCCGCTGTATACCTTGAACATTTAAGCCTAAAAAGAAGGTTCGCATTGAAGAGTATCGTATTTTTGTCCAATAAAATTGGTGTGCCCTTAATCGAAAAGTATGCGCTTTAATCAGTATTTTATTCCTGTAACATGGTCCACAACGCTTAAAGCGAACAAACTCTTGAGGGTGATGTATGGCAATTTACCAGTGGTACTCGTTAGGACTAACAAAGGCGTGGCAGCGTATGAAGATTTTTGTCCCCACAGAGGTGTGGCTCTATCTCAAGGAAGCGTAAAAGACAACCAAATCCATTGCTGCTATCATGGTTGGACGTTTGATTGTGAAAATGGAGCGAACACTTTTGTACCTGTAAAAAATGCTGCTGTCAATTGCTCGCTTAAGGCCATTTGGGTCAAAGAAGCCCATGACTTGATATGGCTGAGCAGTGATCCTGAAGCAACATTGCCTCAGCTATCAAAAGCAGTACCTGCAAGCAGACAAAGTGGCACCATAAAGGCCAATGTGCTAAATACTCTCGAGAATTTTATGGAAGGCAGTCACACTCATTATGTGCACGATGGACTGGTGCGATCGAAAAACAAAACGAGGCATGCTATTAAAGCAACGATCATGCCCTTGGCAAATGGCTTTAGTGTCCATTATGATGCAGAGCCTGCAAAGGGCCTGCTTACAAAATTACTACCACGAAAATTTCAGCAATTGCGGTCAGTAAATACATACATTCACCCAAGCATAGCTATTTTGGAATTTTTCAATTCCACTGATGAATTGGTTTCCAGTTTTGAAGCTATACTTGTAGACAAAGGAGAAAATACCAATTACTATGCCCGGATATTCCTGAATATTGGCTACCTTTCCCATATCTTATCTTTTATACCGCATGGGATGTTTAAAAAAATCATTGCGCAGGATAAAAGAATTTTGGAAATGCAGCAGGAGAATTTGAGAAGTTTTAATGCCATAAGCTTTGCATCAGATGAGACGGATTGTGTAGGCAAAGAGTTGGTATCATGGGCAAAGAATAATTGTGGAAGCTTGCAAAAGAACCATAAATTTGAAGTATACTGGTAAATGAAAAATAAAATAATCATAACAGGAGCTGCAGGGTTTTTAGGCGGAAGAACGGCAAAATACTTTTCACACTATTATCCGAATGCTAAAATTACGGCCACTTCACGAAGGAGTACCAGAGCCGATGAATTGACTGAACATGGCTGTGACTTTGTAGCAGGTGATTTGACCAATAGTGCATTTTGCGAGACATTGACCAGTGGAGCTTCTATAGTCATACATTGTGCCGCAAAGTCAGCTCCCTATGGCGCCTATGAAGATTTCTATGCATCAAATTGTATCGCAACCGAGCAGCTATTAAAAGCGTGTATCAAAAATTGCGTGGAAAAATTTATATTCATTTCTACGCCAAGTATTTACTTCAACTATACCAATAGGTACAATGTCAAAGAAACAGATGCACTGCCCAAAAAAATGGTGAATCACTATGCTAAAACAAAACTAATGGCGGAAGAGATGGTACTGGCTTACAATGGCAGAGGAATAAGTACCATTGCATTGAGGCCAAGGGCGATAATAGGAGCTGAAGATACAGTAATCTTTCCGAGGTTATTGGATGCTTATAAAACCAATAAAATAAAAATCGTAGGCAAAGGAGACAATAGTTGCGATTTCACCTGTGTAAGAAATGTAATTGAAGCCATAAGGTGTTGTATAGACGCGGATGATACAGCATATGGCAAAGCATACAATATTACAGATGGGCAAACTACTAATTTTTGGCAGGCCCTTAATTATGCCTTCACGCAATTGGACTTGCCACCGATCCGCCGCAAAGTACCAAGGCAAATCGCAATGGTAGCCGCCGGTATTTCAGAACTGCTTGCTTATTTGCTTCAACAAAAGAAAGAACCTGCCATTAGTCGCTACGGAATAGGCATACTGACTTATTCCCTCAGCATGGACATTAGCGAGGCAAAAGAAAAATTAAACTATACTCCCGTCATGTCAAC
>JAYUTD010000040.1:0-2454 GCA_043755305.1 Saprospiraceae bacterium | reverse complement strand
AATTGGCAAGTGCATTGACCAATGAGTTTACGCTAGACTCTCAAAGCAATAGAATGGCCTATTCATTTAAAGAAAGAATATATTTGCCGGAGGCTATTGTCTCTATTAATAGTGCTGCGGTTTTTCCTGGCATTGTACAACTTACCCCATCCGGCATTTTTTTTATTTTGATGAGAGACTGCCAGACCACTGGAGGGTATCCACGTATAGGGTATTTAAGAGAAGATGATTTAATAATCCTTTCGCAAATTAAAATAAATGGCACTGTCCAGTTTCATTACCATCTCAATGGTTGACCAAAAGCTTATAATTGTTTACAAGAAACTGAAAAACTAATCTATCTTCACTCTGCTTGATTCGCTTTCAGACGCACTGCTTCTTGACGCCATGTTTTTCATCTTTGTATTGCCAAAACTGTAATTAATCGTAAGCCTGACATTTCGAGTATATTCTCTTTGGAAAAACTTTACGTTTATCTTTTCATAGTTAATCTGAGCACTAGTTCTATCTGAATAGAAAATATCATTGTAGCTTATAGTGATTCTTGCTTCTTTATTTGCAAAGGACTTTGATAGCCCTATATTTGCTGCTCCAAAATTATTAATTACCAAAAATTCTTCTAAAAATTTTGTCATATAGAACCCTCCGAATTCTATTTTAATGTCTTTAGGAAGGTTGGCATTAATCTGCCAATAAGCGAGCCAATGCCATCTGCTTGCCTTGTATTGCGAGTCTAAGTAATTGGCATTATAGCTGTTTCTTATGGCTTGATTGCCTCCAAACCCATCTATAACCTTTCCAATTTTTATTGGAAAATTGACTTGAATTTCGATTCTTTGCTGGCTGGCTAAATTTTGTGCTGTTGCAAAAGTCTTTGTACCCTCAAGTTTAGGAGCATTTTCGATTATAACATCATTTGTTTTTGAATATTTAATACCAATAAAAGGCTGCCCGTCAAATACTGCATTGAGTTGGCCAGTTTGAACGGTTTCAGGTTTAAGATTAGGATTTCCTCTGGTATAAAAAAGTGAATCAATAAAATACGAAAATGGATTCTGTTGCTGAAAGCCGGGCCTGTTAATTCTCCTGCTATAGGAAGTTTGTATAGTCATGTGTTGGTTCAATGTATATAATGCACTGGCACTGGGAAACCACTGGAGGTAATTTCTATCCAGAACTTTAGTTTCAGCCGATATACCTGAAATAATTGTTTGTTCGGTCCTTAGTCCTGCAATGAATTCCATTTTTGCTATCTTTTTATTGCCTGTGATGTATGCTGCAAGAATGTTTTCTTTGTAAAGAAAGTCATTGGATTCAATAGTGGAGAGGATATTATTCCTATAAAAAAATAAGCCGTTTTGTACTGTGGCGAAGCTGGATTTTATGCCTGATTCTATTTTAAATGTAGAATCTACAGGTAACATATGGGCAATTTTACCAACCCAGATATTTACTGGTTGCTTTACATCTACTCTGGATACAGACCTCAATGCAGGCAAATTTGAAGGGTAAATGTCTATGTTATATATGTTTCTGTTATTAAATTTATTATAGTCCAAATCAAGCAATAGTGTGTTGTCTTTATTTTTGTTAAAGTGGTGTTTGACAAATATACTTGCGTAATGACCAGACTTGTCCGAAATAGTTATATTTTCTGTACTAAAACTATTGTATGGATTTGTATTTTTATTTTCAAAAATGGCTGTGTTGTTTAAACTATTTCCATCACCGCTTCTTCCCCACATTTTAAGTACAGTACCAATCGTAGTATTGTCTGATAGATAATAATCTGCGCCGATTCTTACATTTCTAAAAGAGTAAGCCGTTTCTTCAAAATTTTTACTCTTATAAATTTCTTTACCGATAAATCTATCTAGCAATATTATTGAATAATAATCACCCTGATTATAGCTCGCATTGCCAAACAGACTAATTTTTCCGCTTCGGTAAGTCGTATTTATGGATGGATTTACTCTGTAATAATGTTTAATTCCTGCATCAACATCTACTTGGTTTACCCTATAGCCGCCAAGTGTAAGGGATGTGGAACTTTTGAAGCCTAAATCTGCATTTCGCTTTAAAACTATATTAAGTATAGGTCCGCCTGCAGCATCGAATTGAGCTCCTGGTTGGGTTATAAATTCGATTTTATCAATTTGGTCACCGGGCATGTCTCTTAAAAGTGCATTCATATCTATATAGGGTGAAGGCTTGCCATCGACCCATATTTGCAGAGATTGACTTCCCCCCAATGTCACTTTATTCTGCATAACGATTACGCCAGGTACTTTTTGTAAAATTTCCAAAGCTGTCCCACCTGCTGCAAGAGCACTATTTGCGACATTTACTATAAGACGATCAGGTTTCTGTTCAAGAAAAGGTTTTTTGGCAATAACTGTAGTTTCATTTAGTACGATCCCTTTATTGACAAAATTGATATCTATGGAAGCAAAC
>JAYUTD010000039.1:0-2456 GCA_043755305.1 Saprospiraceae bacterium | reverse complement strand
AGTTTCGCAGGTCAGGCCTAAAAAGGTTTGCGACCTTTTTTTAACGGCCTTCATGCTTTGTCGGCTCGTATAATATGTCCATTTGACTTTTTCAGCAGACCCTAAATATAGGCTATGGAATGCACAATTTTAAAACTATGTTTCGAAAAACCTTACAAAATATTTCTTTGTGTTATTATTCAAGAAGCTGTGATACTACCATTTTTTTACAATCCCATTAAAGCCAGCCAGGTTGCCTCAAGCTTAATGAATTCTTCTCCTCCGGTAAATCCAATAAAATCTCCCCTTCGATTGAATACCGGGCTTTGTTTCCCTGCATTAAAGAAAGTGATGTCAGTGATGAGTCCCCTTCTGCCTTGTATTAAACTACCAGTCGCGACACTAAGGTTTTCTCCACCAATTTTAATTATTTTTGTATTTGCCGCTGCTTCATGGTCAGCTGTGAATTCAAATGGAATGACTGGTATATTAAGTGGTGTAAGTATTTGGAAATAAGTTGGAAGCCTGCTTTCATTAATGTTTATTAATTTTACATCGCTTATAGTCACCCCATTACTGAAAGTCAGCGCAGCACTTATTGTATCTTGGCCACTGTTGAACAACGAGAATGCAGCAGTACACATGAATTTATTTTGGTCATAAAAAATACCAGTAGTAGGAAAAGAAGATGAAGATGAGATAAATACAAGAGATTTTTTGATTTTAGCTGTCAAGTTGCCTAACGCAATCTGATCTTCTGCAAATGTATTGTTCTTCATCAGTTTACCTACTATACTATTGTCATAAATATCATGCATCTTACCTTTGCCGATGTCATTGATAAATGTACCGGTAAATACATCTCCATTCACAAAAGTATATCTGCCAAAACCAACCCTTAGATTCTTTTTGTATTCACCTGTGTACACATCCCCATTGACATAAGTCATGGTACCTTTACCATCCATCATGCCAAGAATAAAACTACCTACATATCTATCCCCACCTTTGTATTCGATCGTTCCATTGCCATTCTGGCAATTGCCCTCCAGACATTTTTGGGCATTGACATAGTTTGCAAAAGTCAATAAAACAAATATACCGTTAATAAAGATTTTCAATTTCATTATATCTATATTTAATTAATAATTGATAAACCATAGTTCAATACTTGGCATCTGCATCATTATAAATGTGCAGACACCAAGTTTTGATCTATTATTTTGCTTCAAAATTATTTCTATTGTCTACTACCCCTTTGATCCAGGTCATTCTTACTGCATAATTTTTATTTTTGTAAATGCAGTTGCTCCATATTTCATTTTTAGGATTTGGTTTGGAGAATGTTCCACCTGTCAGAAACCTATCCTTCTTCGTTCTTACCTCAAAATTGCCGTTTTCTTCGACTTTAAATATTGCATCATTGAATAATTTAAAATCTGATACCCCTGAGGAATCTAGGCCAACATTAAATACTTTTGCAGGTACACAAAAGATATTTTCCAGGCACTTGTCTCTTTCTGTTATCACTACATCTTTAGCTAAACTAAATCTTTTTTTGACAGTATCAGCTACAATTGCATTGCTGCTTTGAATTGGGTAGATGTCAATGACTACTTTACATGCAGGACTATAAAAGTCAGACGGCTGTGTGGTGATGTGATGATAGATGGCACCGCAACCGGGACTAGGTGTGTCATTGTGTCCATTGCCAGGTTTTTGGTTGCACTTGCCTTTGACTAATCTTTTTACACCTGCCGCTCTTGCCAGGCACTCATTGGGATATTCTTTGCCATCGCAGCCGCACACAGGGTCAAATACATTAATGCAATTTATTGATATCCTTGGGTCTGGTTTTACAATACATTCGTCATCGGGAGCTGTCACCCCTGTGCCTGTTTTTACAGTACATGGTCCTCTATTAAATCTTTTTACCCCAGCTGCTTCAGCAGCACATGGATTGAGATAGGTCTTGCCATCGCAGCCACATACATTGTCAGGTATGGATTTGCAAGGTTTTGAACTTCCTTTACCTATACAATCAGAATCACCATTCTTAGGCCCCGGATCTACCACGACCACTACATTTCCTTTGCATGGTCCTGTCGTGAATTTTTTAATGCCGGCTGCATTTGCTGCACATGGATTGGCATAAGTCTTGCCATCACACCCGCATACATTGTCAGGTATTGATGTACAGGGGTTGGTGCTCCTTTTACCTACGCAATCTTCAGCATCCGACTGAGCCATTACTGCGAGAGAAGAAATAAAAAGTAGTGCAAAAACATAAATTGATTGAATGATTGTTTTCATTGTTAAAATTATTGAAAAGTTATAAAATATTAATTAATAATTGTTGATTACCTCATCATACATGAGACCGAGACGACAGGTAAAAAAGTCCTCAGTTTTAAGGTCTCATCGAAAATAGTCTGCATGCTAAAACTCAGTACTAAATTTTTATTGATTCGCCAGTC
>JAYUTD010000038.1:0-6174 GCA_043755305.1 Saprospiraceae bacterium | reverse complement strand
GAAAAAAATAAACCTTTGGTTAACAAGCCTATAAAACAAATTGTAAAAATAAAAAATGAAGATGGAAAATTAAATACTGAAAATGCCATGCAATTTATGCAAGAACAGAAGTTATTGGCCAATAAAACAGAAAAATTATCTTCTGAAAAAACGAGAACATATAAAAAAAACAATACACAATTACCAAAATCTGACAGTATTCATTTTCAGCGATTGTCAAATTACTCTATTCGTGATGGTAAGTCTTTTTTTGAAACCTTTGACAGCTTGACACAAAAAGGCCTTCTCAACAAATCACTTCCCTTTGTATCAGCTAATCTTGACATTGCCAACAGTGCCTTCAATAATATTGACCATTCATTTTATCAAAAACAGGTATTCATACTCCGACTAGGACAGCAATACAGTTTTGCTTTGGTGTGTATTCTGTTTCTATTTATAGGCGCTCCACTTGGATCTATTATCCGTAAAGGAGGTTTTGGCTACCCATTATTGGTTGCTATTTTATTTTATATACTTTTTATCATTACCACAATCGTAGGAGAAAAATTATTGAAAAGTGAAACTATCATGGGCTGGCTGGGAGCCTGGTTGCCTTGCTTAATACTTTTACCCTTCAGTGCTTATTTTACCTACTTGGCCATTCACGATGTAAGGGTAATCTGGTTGGATAAAATTGAAACTAAAGTTATGAGATGGTTGAATAAGAGAAAAGAAAAAAACACGAACGCAGAACATCTTTGATTTTTCCTATTACTGGATTATGACAACTTGATCAGATTATTATTAGTATCATATTTTCTTTGATCGAATGAATAAAGCTTAGCTGGTCTATGTGACACATCTTTTTCTACTTCTTTTTCATCTTTGATGATGTCGAGATTTTTGAGCTTTCTTCTGAAATTTCTTTTGTCAAACTCTGTGCCTAATACAACTTCATAAAGTTGTTGCAATTGATTTAATGTAAACTTAGTGGGTAATAAATTAAACCCAACAGGGTGTTCTCTGATTTGTTTTCTTAGTTTCAAAAGACATACTTCAAATATTTCGTCATGGTCAAATGCTAAATCACTCACCTCATTTACTTTTTTCCATATTAAAGGACAATTTTTGGGAATAAACTTTTTGTAGTCATCTATTTTCAACAATGAATAAAAAGCAGTTGTCACCACTCTACCTAAAGGATGTCTTTCTATTTTACTAAAAGATTGGACTTGTTCCAAATACACATTCTCCAATCCAGTTCTTTGTTTTACAATACGATACGCAGCTGTTTCAAGGTCTTCCGTGTCCTTAAGTAAGTCACCTACCAGGGAGAGCTTACCTTCATATGGTGGCATATTGCAATTGATCAATGCTACATATAAGTCAGCTTCACTGTAACCAAAAATAACACAGTCCACAGACATTGCAAGCTTGTATTCAGTTTCAATCTGAGATATCCATGTATTTATATTCTCTTCGTTGCTTTTTGAAATGTTTTTGGTTGTTGCGTGAATTACATTCATAAAAAAATTAACTTAATACATTTACGTTTAAGCAAATATAATAAAATGTTTAATATAACTCTCCATTTTAATTTTTCGAAATCTATTACAATAATCAGAAAATGGAGCAAGGCATCGCTTTATCAGGTAAATTTTGCTTAAAATAGCCTGTTTGTATATTTTTGGCAATAAAAAAAGGAAGAATTTTCATTCCTCCTTTTTTATTACTTCTATTTATTAATATCTAGTTAAGCTGAGCCAGAATTTTTTCATTCAATGTAGCTTTAGTTGTCATTCCTACATGCTTGTCTACAACTTCACCGTCTTTTATGATAAGTATAGTAGGAATAGACCTGATATTGTATTTACTTGGTACGACTGAGTTATCGTCTACGTTCATTTTACCTATTGTAACTTTTCCTTCATATTCAGAAGCCAGGTCTTCTACAATAGGTCCTATCAATTTACATGGACCGCACCATTCTGCCCAAAAATCTACCACATGAACACCGCTTGATAATGCAGTTTCTTCAAAATTTGTATCTGTGAATTCAAATGCCATTTTATATGTTTTTTTAATTTGTACAAGCTATTAAACATAGAGTGGTAACCAAAAGTTGCAATGGAATATAAAATAATTTGTTAATTAAGCCAAAATATTTATAATTCTTACGCTCCTTCCAGTTTTGGATTATTACTAGGAATTTGGTCTATCAATGCTTTAATTTTATCTCTGTAGTCAAAGAATTTTGGCAATTCTGTCTCGGGCATTGTTTTTGCCGGTTCAAAAATTTGCTTTAGATGATTGACTTGAATGCCATTTTTCCAAAATCTAAAACAAACATGTGGTCCTGTAGCCAATCCTGTTGATCCTACATAACCTATCGTTTCTCCCTGCATTACACGCTTGCCTTTTTTCATTCCACTGGAAAACCCTTGCATATGTAAATATTGGGTCTGATATACTTTGTCATGCTTAATTTTTACGTATCTTCCATTGTTGCCTGTATAGGCTGCTTCTTCCACCGTTCCATCGGCCACTGCTCGTATAGGCGTACCATACGGAGCCGCATAATCGGTGCCAAGATGAGGTATGGTCATTCTCCTTATAGGATGAAATCTTCTCACATTAAAACCAGAAGATATTCTTGTAAACTTTACTGGGGATTTCAAAAAAGAACTTTTCGCCGGTCTGCCTTTATAGTCATAATATCCCTTGAAATCTCCATTTTCATAATATACTGAATAATATGAACCATTGTCGTTTTTGTAATAGGCTCCTACCAATTGTCCTAGGCCTATTTCCTTACCATCTACATATCTTTTTTCAAAAACCAACTTGAACTTATCCCCTTTTTGTGTATGATAAAAATCTACAGATGACGCCAACGCATCTTCCATCTTATCTATGATGGCTCCACTAACACCTTGCTCTTCCAATGCGCTCCACAGGCTAGATGTTATTTCACCAGAAGCCATTTCTACGCAAGTCTCAAACGCCCTCTCATGCACACTTACATTGATCGAATCCCTAAAATCATAAACTACATAATGCAAAGGACTAGGCTCATAGATTAAAGCACATGCTTTACTACAGCTATCTCTTTTTACAATATGGTATTCTCGGCCTGATCTTATCTTTGTAACGCTAAATATGTCCTTTGCTTTATCGGATATCATACCAATCATATCACTTGCAATGCCATTTTCAAAGAGTATTTTCCCCAGGATTTCACCATTGCCTACTGTAAAGGAACTTAAATGATAGATATTTGTGTCAAAACCAAAAGCAACTTTATTCGAAGAAGTATCCTCTTTTATCATGTCAACTGACCCAAATTTTTGGGTTGCTATTTGCTCAATTTTTTTATAGCCCGATATTAATGTCAAAGCAAGAAGGCAAGACATTAATATATCTACTTTTAGAACGGATTTCTTTCCATCAATCGATTTTTTGCCCACGAATCTGTTTTTAGTTATTTATTGTATAAGAAGTCGCAAAAATATTGATAAGATTTGGTTCATTTTTTTTTATATATGTTACCAAAATCTTAAAATTGAAATATTGTGTCCGCAAAATAGAGTATTATTGCCTTTTAACAAGGGTTTTGGCTATTTTTTTTGTAATACAATAAATATTTCATTGCCTTTGCGTGGCAAAATTGAGTTGAATGCAATATCCATGACAACTATATTCATCTTTTCGCCAAATAATATTTTGTATTCATCTATATCTCCTCCATATGGAGGCCCTTCCTTCAAAAATTGTGTGGCAAAAAGCAGCCCTGTCAGCTTGCCATTTTCTTTCAGCAATTTTGTCATTTTGTCTACATATTTCCTTCTAAATGAAGGATGTAAAGCGCAAAAAAAAGTCTGCTCAAAAATATAATTGTATTGCTTTTTTTCGTCTAAGTCAAAAAAATTACCATGTATGCACTTAATGACATTGTGTCCCTCAAATTGTTTTAATGGCTCTCTGCTCAAATCGCAAATAGTTATGTCTGTAAATCCATTTTCATACAAGTATAAAGCTTCGTGAGCATTGCCAGCCCCCGGAATAAGAATGGACCCATTCTTATCTGTCAACTGATCAATATAACTTACTAGTGGTGTAGAAGCTGATCCAATGTCCCACTCAGTTTTTGATTCTAAATATCTATTTGTCCAATAGTCTTCGCTTAAATGATCCATTTATCTATTTTTGAACGCACAAAATAAGGATTATTGGTGTAGTTTTGCAAAACGGTCTTGAACAAAAGGTGTGTAAAAAGTATAATTTTTACACTATTCCATATAACTTTCGTACCTCATTTATAGCTTTAAAAAGTAAAACCCATGATACTAAATTGTAACGGAAAAGTGCTATCATTTGACTGTCCAAAGGTAATGGGAATAATCAACGTCAATAATGACTCATTTTATGCCAATAGCAGAGTTACAAATTTAATTGATATTGAGGCTAAAGCAAGCACAATGATAGAAGATGGTGCATCGATCATAGATATTGGTGCAATGTCATCTAAACCAGGTTCCTCCATAGTCTCTCACGAAGAAGAGTGGTCAATCTTAGCACCTGTTATAAAAAAATTATCCACCCTTAACACCATAATCTCTGTCGATACTGTATGGTCAACCACTGCTCAGAAAGCCATTGACACTGGCGCCCATATCATCAACGATATATCTGCCGGCACCTTTGATAGTCAAATGATGAAGACAGTAGCCGACATTAAAAACGTGCCTTATATTATAATGCATATGGTCGGCACACCCATGACAATGCAACAACACACCTATTATGAAAACATAATTGTGGAAATGTTGGCCTATTTTTCAAGGAAAATAAGCGAAGCTTACCATTTGGGTATAAAAGATATAGTCATTGATCCTGGATTTGGATTCTCCAAAACATTAGATCAAAACTATACATTATTAAACCATCTTAGGGCATTTGGCATCTACGACGTCCCGATCATGGTCGGATTGTCCAGAAAATCAATGCTTTACAAACTATTTGGCACATCTGCCGATGAAGCTTTAAATGCGACCACAGCAGCCAATACTATTGCACTTATGCTTGGCGCAAATATCCTGAGAGTGCATGATGTGAAACAAGCTGTAGAGTCAGTGAAAATTTATGGAAAATTTAAAAGCGGTTAAGTTGTTTAAATTCAATTTGATTGTTCCCTTTTTTAATTATTAGCCTTAAATACTTCCACTGCACTATTTAAAAATTTAAAGTTAGAATTTTTGTAATTTCGCAAAAAAAATAAACATTGAGTCTAATAAAATCAATATCAGGTATCAGAGGTACAATTGGAGGAGCAATTGGAGAAAATCTTACCCCAATCGACATCGTAGAATGTGTAGCAGGGTTTGGTACATGGCTAAAAAAAAATAATCCCAATCCCAGTGTTGTAGTTGGTCAGGACGGCAGAATATCTGGTGACATGGTCAGTAGTCTGGCCATTGAAACTTTGACAAGCATGGGTATAGATGTCATAGACCTGGACCTTTCCACAACGCCTACAATAGAAATGTATGTACCCTATGTAAATGCTGATGGTGGCATAATTTTTACTGCCAGCCACAATCCCAGAGAATGGAATGCCTTAAAATTTCTCAACGGTGACGGAGAGTTTATTTCACCTGAGACAGGTCTTGAAATCCTTGAAAACATTGCTACTAAAAATATTAGTTTTGCAACCATCGATGGATTTGGGGAATATGAAGAAGCTGATGATGCTTATGACATCCACATTGAGGCAATTCTTAAATCTAAATTCGTGGATATTGATGCAATTAAAAAAATGAAATTCAATGTAGTGGTTGATTGTATCAATTCTACCGGGGCCATTGCGGTGCCTTTGCTTCTTGATCAACTTGAAGTATCTTATACACTCATCAATGAAGAGATAACGGGTGACTTTGCCCATAATCCTGAGCCACTGCCACAACACCTAACGCAACTATGCGAGGCCGTAATAAAACATAAGGCACATTTTGGTATTAGCGTGGATCCGGATGTTGATCGATTGGCTTTTGTGTGTGAAGACGGCACAGTCTTCGGTGAAGAATATACTTTAGTTGCAGTAGCTGATTACGTCTTAGGCATAGAAAAAGGCAATACTGTATCCAATCTTTCTTCTACAAGGGCTTTGGCAGATGTTACGAGGAAGCATGGTGG
>JAYUTD010000037.1:0-2464 GCA_043755305.1 Saprospiraceae bacterium | reverse complement strand
TGTTGCTCAATTTGCCTACAAAATCACTGGAATTGACTGCATCTTTGTCAGGATTGTCAATGGATCCACCATATGCAGCACCGTTTAAGGCTGCCCATGGAAGTTTGGCGCCACCTTCGAAATCTTCATAAAGCTGGGCATTGATATTGGTAAATACCAACATTAGTAATAAAAGTGTAATATTTTTTACCATAATAAAAGAATTTTGATGTGTAATTGATTTAAATAATGAATGCAAATAATAATACGTTTTTTACCAATTAACCTAGGTTAATTTTCAATAAACTTATAATTGCAAAGCGAAATTACGCTTTTTTATGGAATAAAACTTTTAATTTACTACACCATTAGTACGCCAATTTTAAATTTATGCATCGACAGGCACTATATTTTAACTATAAGTTTAATTTTTAAAGGCTTTTTTGGCAACATTTCCATTAATATATACTTTAGTGTATTTCTTTTGCTTATATATATATAATTTCAAATGTTTAGCCGAGTTTGATGAAAAACTCCGTAAGATTCACATCATTGTCAAGCATTAATTTTTTACGCAGCCGATACCTTTTGTTTTCCAGACCACGTATTGATATATTGAACAAGGGTGCAATCTCTTTTGTACCTAAGTTCATTTTTAAGAAGGCGGCCAGCTTCAAATCCTGAGGTGTCAATTCTGGATAGTCATTGATTAGTTTACGGAAAAACACTTCATGGACTTCTGTAAAATTTGCTTCAAAGAGTGGATTGTCGTGCTCAGAAGTTAGGTTTTCATTGATTTGGCGCATCATTTTTTGGAAATCCTTTGGTGTGATGGCTTCGTCCTTCTTCCTGATCTCAATCAATTCATCTTTAATTTCTAATAGTATTTCATTTTTCTTGATCAGTTCCATCGTAGCATTGGCCAGTTCTTTGCTTTTGTGGAGGTTGTCTTTTTTTAATTGTTCATTGTCCAGGGCAACTTTGTGTTCTCTGAGCTGCCTTGCATTTTCGGCCTCAATTGTCAAAATTTTGCGGGAAATGTCTTTTTCAAATTTTTTCTGGTAGTAATAAACTAATGCTAAAACGAAGCTTAAGTAAACAAACCACATCCATTTGCTTAAAAACCACTGTTGGCGAATAGTAAAAGATTGTGAAGAAAACTGACCAAGACTCGTTTCTATTTTGAGTGTATAGTTGCCGGATTTTAAATTTTTAAAGGATATTGCATCCATTTTATGCCAGACAGAAGTCTCTTTTTGGGGGCCATCCAAAGTGTATTTATACAATATATTTTCCTTATAATAAGGATTGCTATAATAAATATAAAAGGAATTGTCCTTATATTCAAGGATCCAATCCATTTCGCTATATTTTATAGCTTTCTGACTGCCATTAAGATATACTTCCTCTATCTTTACCTCTGGTAATTGTGTCGTAGCTTTCCTTTCTCCATGCAAGATGTCTTTTAAAAAATAATTGTCATCACCAAGAAACATTAGCTGCTTGTCAATCTCCAGAATACTATTGTATTCCGATCTCACTTTTTTCGCATAGGTTTTTCTAACCGGGGTTATTTGCACCACGCTATCTGCATAAGTGTAGAATAAATATTCAGGATTTGGATTTCTGATAAAAAAATTATCCTTGCTATACAGCTTAAATTTGTCACTTTGATGGTCATACACATATTGACGGTCATTGGAGTGAACCATTACTTTCCCTTGGTAATTGACCATTTGTATTTTATGAATAGAAGGCAGTCCACTATTCTTTTCATCATAATTTTTAATGGCTACAATTTTTCTAAAATCTTCACTTAAGGAAACTTTTTTAAGATTTCCAATGGGACCACACAGCCAGAATTCATGGTCGCTAATGGCCACTATTCGCTCAATCGCTTCATCCAAGCCTTCTACTTTAAAAGCAAATTTCCACGAACTGTCTTTTTCAAATACAACTAAGCCTGTATAAGTAGCCTGGAGCAATAAATCCCTGTGTGAAGGAATCCTTATGGTATGCCAACCTCCATTGGTATTGGATATTTTCTTTACGCCATTTTTATTTATGAGGTGAGTTCCTGTGTTGTGCCCGCATATTATTTCATCTCCAATGGAAAGTAAGTCCCATACCTGACCAGATATACCAGAAATTGGTTTGAAACTATTGTATTCATTTTGTTCAGTTATGTCATACTTGTATAAGCCTTGATTTGTACCAAAATATTTGGTATTGTCTAATGTAGCAATGGTGTAAATGGTGCCGAGGTTTTCCTGAGAATCAAAAAAATATTTAAACTCAGAATCGAAGTCAATGTAACTTATACCTTTATCCAGGCCAAGCCACAAGCCGTCGCTCTTATCCAAAAAAAGAGCAAGCACGGTGTTGTTTTGCAAGCCTTTGTTTTTATTGATTTGTGTTATTTTTCCGGTAGTAAAATTATAAATATACACTCCGTCACTTATCGTGGCAAACAATATGGTATGCC
>JAYUTD010000036.1:0-2466 GCA_043755305.1 Saprospiraceae bacterium | reverse complement strand
CACCACATAACTCTGTCCTTGCTAACACTGCCATAAATAAAGGAATAAGCGTAATGTATGAAGCTTTTGCAGACCGAAAGTACATGTCAGATTTAAGTTTAAAACCAAGAAATTTAGCCGATGCATTTTTTAGTGACAAGGAAGAAATTAAAATCCAAATCAACAATATCACTAATAATTGTGTTATTGCAGATGATGGAAGCAAATATCCAATATATGCACAGACCATATGTATCCATGGTGAGCATGAAACTATTGCCCAAATATTAACACATATAAATGAGATCGAATAAAAGTCAAAGATTAACCGAAGAGTTACAAGCAGCTGAAGACAGTGGCTTTGGGAAAAAATTTACAGGGTCCACCCGGATTATTAATAGTGATGGTAGCTTCAATATTGAACGCAATGGAGCTACACATAATTCTGTATATGAGCATCTGATCAATGTATCCTGGGCTAGATTTTTTGCATTAACTTTGGCTAGTTTTGTAGTAATAAACATGATTTTCGCAATTTTGTATTCTTTGCATGGCATAGAAAGTCTGAATGGCAAAGCAATTAACCCGACGCAGGATTTTTTAAACTGTTTTTATTTTAGCATTCAGACTTTTACCTCTGTAGGCTATGGATTTCACAGCCCACAGGGCAATTTT
This sequence comes from Saprospiraceae bacterium, assembly GCA_043755305.1. GTDB lineage: Bacteria > Bacteroidota > Bacteroidia > Chitinophagales > Saprospiraceae > JADKBO01. The sequence continues at coordinate 1,812 of JAYUTD010000036.1, read as the reverse complement.
TCAAATTTGGTTGCCTCCCTTAATGCTTTTGTTGGGTTACTCTCATTTGCACTGGTTACCGGTATGCTTTTTTCCCGGTTTTCAAAAGCCAGGGTTAATATTTTATTCAGTGAAAATATGCTCATTGCTCCATTCAATGACGGCAAATCGCTTCAGGTGAGAATGGTCAATGCAAATAACAATACACTTATGAATATGGAAGCAACCGCTAATCTGACCTGGCTTGAAGAGGTGGATGGGGTCACAAGAAGAAAATTTCACCGCTTAAAACTGGAATTGGAATTTATCAAACTCTTTCCACTCAATTGGACATTGGTCCATGCTATTAATGAAGAAAGCCCATTATGGGACAAGACGGTAGCCCAGTTAATAGCCAGCAATGCAGAAGTCCTTATAATGGTCAGAGGGTATGATGATACCTATAACCAGTACATTTACAAAAACACTTCTTACCATGCTAATAATATAGTAGAGAATGCAATGTTTACTTCAATGTATGAAAATATAGGCGAAAAAACAGTATTATATATAGATAAAATAAGCGATACAAAGCTTTTGTAAGATCACTTTTTTGCTTTTTATCAACATTTGTCTTAAACCATTGGTCTTTTTTTACGTCTAACTTTTACAATACACTGCACTCTTTATGACTGTATCAGATGACGAAATATTGGCTTTGCTTAGAGCAGATGCTTCTGTGGAGAAGGGTTTTCGCTTGCTGATGCAGAAATACCAGGAGAAAATCTATTGGCACATTAGAAGAATAGTTGAAAATCATGAAGATACAGATGATGTAATTCAAAATACATTCATCAAGGCATTTAGGGCTATGAAAGGATTTGAAGAAAGGTCTTCATTGTATACCTGGCTGTACAAAATTGCCACCAATGAAGCACTGACTTTCAAAAAATCCAGAAACAATCGTGCCAGTGTATCGATCGATGACGAAGTCTATCATTTGGAAGAAAAGTCTTCTCTTGATTTTGATGAACAGCATGCATATAAAAAATTTCAAAGTGCCATCGAAACATTGCCAGATAGGCAAAAAGAGGTGTTTAATATGAGGTATTTTAGCGAGATGAGTTACCAGGAAATCTCTTCTCTGCTCAATACCTCTGAAGGCTCACTAAAGGCAAGTTACCATCACGCTGTTAAAAAAATAGAAGCAGTATTGTCTGCTTAAAAAAAGAAAAAAGAAATGGAAGAAAAAAAATACCTGTTAGATGAATTGGACGAATTGTCCCCTATGCTCAAAGCAATGAAGGCAAAGGAAAAAAATAGTGGACCTGATCCCTCATACTTTGACAATTTGCAGGAAAAAGTTATATCACAAATAAAACTTGACATTGCATCTAAGCCTGAAACCTTAAGTGATGTGCCAAGTGAATATTTTGAAAAACTGCCCGACTTTGTATTGGCTAAGGTCAATAAAAATGAGGCCAAGCAAGTAACCTTTGCACAGTACCGCAAATGGATAGGGCTGGCTGCTTCGTTGATTGTAGTATTGATTGCCCTGCCTTTTGTAACCAGACAACTCAAGCCTACTGAATCTCCATTGGCCAGCAATACCAAAGTAGCCATCAGCGAAAGCATTGCCAATGATCTGACTGACGAAGACATTGATTACATCATACACCGGTATGGATCAGATGAAGACCTTGATATGATAAAAACGATGGATGTGGATAAGTCTGCATTAAGCATAGAATCAATCAATACAGATGATGTAGATGTCAATCTCACAGAAGAAGACTTGCAATACCTCAATAGTATAATGTAATTGTGTATTAAATATTTTGAAAAAATCTATAA
>JAYUTD010000035.1:0-2467 GCA_043755305.1 Saprospiraceae bacterium | reverse complement strand
GATAAAGTACTTGGGTACAAAAAATATATTAAAAGATTTATTTGCAGAAATAAAAAATGTACCCAATGAAAGAAAAAAAGAATTCGGATTGGTAATCAACGCAGCAAAAACTGCAGCAGAAGAAAAATACAATACAGCCAAAGAATCCATAGAAAATGCACTGGCTAAAAATAAGGTAAGTGACATTGACATGTACCTCCCTTCATTGCCATATACAGGCTCAAGGCACCCTATATCATTGGTATTGAATAAAATTGTATCTATTTTTGAACGAATCGGATTTACAGTCGCAGAGGAAAGAGAAATAGAAGAAGATTGGTACAATTTTACTGCTATGAATACGCCGGATGACCACCCGGCAAGGGACATGCAAGACACCTTTTACCTTAAGGACAGTGTAACCAGATTATTGAGAACCCATACTTCTTCAGTACAGGCAAGGGTTATGACCACTACTAAGCCCCCTATAAGAATAATCGCACCTGGTCGGGTATATAGAAATGAAACTATTTCATCCAGATCCCATTGTCAGTTTCATCAGGTAGAGGGCTTATATATTGATGAAAAAGTTTCCTTTGCTGACATGAAGCAAACCTTGCTTTATTTTGCACGCGAGATGTATGGTATCGATAAAGAGATCAGACTACGTCCAAGCTACTTCCCGTTTACAGAACCAAGTGCAGAAATGGATGTATACTGGGGTTTGAAAGATGAAGTTGACCATAGAATTACAAAAGGTACAGGCTGGTTGGAGATTTTGGGTTGTGGCATGGTTGATCCCCAGGTATTAACCAATTGCGGCATTGATCCTGAAAAATATAGCGGATTTGCATTTGGCATGGGTATAGAAAGACAGGCGATGTTGCTTTACAGAGTCAGTGACATCCGGGCTTATTTTGAAAATGATGTGAGGTTTTTGAAGCAATTTAGTCATGCCGATTAATGGGTGCTCAATTTTTTTTTGGGCATTAAAAAACTTCACCGATAATTTTAAATAATTTGCAAACAAGCTTTACATTGAACTTTCTGTTATCTACATAAAAGCAGAGCATGCAGAGGGGCAATTTAATTTAATATACTAAATTTACTTTTTCGGTAATCTATTAAAAAATCATATGGCAAAAATAAGAATGGGCATGGTAGGCGGCGGCAGAGGGGCATTCATAGGCGGAGTGCATCGTATGGCGGCTGCATTGGATTGTAAAATCGAACTGGTCTGTGGAGCATTCAGCTCTGACCCTGAAAAATCAAAACTTTCCGGCGAAGACCTCAACATAGATTCAGCCAGAGTGTATGCTTCTTTTGAGGAAATGATTGACAAAGAAAAAACACTACCTGAAGACAAACGCATGCAATTGGTTAGTATAGTAACACCCAATCACATGCACTTTGCTCCGGCAAAATATGCATTGGAAAATGGCTTCCATGTCATCTGTGACAAACCGCTTTCCTATGATCTGGATCAGGCCATAGCCTTAAAAAAAATAGTAGACGATTCGGGTTTGATTTTTGCACTCACCCACAATTATACGGGCTACCCTATGGTCAAGCAAGCCAGAGCCATGATTAAAAATGGTGAAATAGGAAAGGTAAGAAAAGTAGTGGTAGAATACCCGCAAGGATGGCTCTCAACCAAACTCGAAGATGGGGAACAAAAACAAGCAGCTTGGCGTACTGACCCTTCAAAATCAGGCATTGCAGGCGCTATGGGTGACATAGGAACCCATGCTGAAAACTTAGCGGAATACATTACCGGACTCCAAATTGATGAAATGTGTGCCGACATCAGCACCATTGTTGCAGGAAGAAAGTTGGACGATGATGGCAATGTATTGCTCAGATTTGACAACGGTGCAAGAGGTATATTGCATGCCAGTCAGATTAGTGCCGGAGAAGAGAACAACCTTAATATAAGGGTCTACGGCGAGATTGGAGGTCTTGAGTGGCATCAAATGGAACCCAATACCCTTAAAGTAAAATGGCTGGACAAACCTACGCAAATATACCGCACAGGGGTTGGTGCTTTGCATCCTGAATCTACTGCCCATACCAGAATCCCTGCTGGCCACCCTGAAGGATACCTTGAGGCATTTGCCAATATATACAGAAATGTTGCGCATTGTATTGATGCACGAATCAGAGGCGTAGCTCCTGATCCACTTATGACAGATTTCCCATCTGTAAATGATGGCGTGAGGGGCATGAAATTTATTTATAAAGTTATTGAAAGCGGCAAGTCTGAAGGCAAGTGGACTAAAATGTAAATTAGCTTTTGTGATTAGATAAATAGTATATGCCACTTCTTACTGAATAGAATTTCATTGCGACTCGTTTTTATTCACGTACTGTACCATAAAAAAAAGCAATATGCCACTGGAAATAGAACACAAATATATTGTTAATAAAATAGAATGGGCTAAGACCAAGCCGGAGAATAGTCTTGCCATCAAGCAGGCCTACCTGTCTA
>JAYUTD010000034.1:0-42677 GCA_043755305.1 Saprospiraceae bacterium | reverse complement strand
AAAAATAGTATAATGAAAAGAATACACAATTATAAGTTTCTTGGAGAAGCGGAAAAAAGGCTGAATGGGTTGCGAAATATTGCTGAAGACCTTGATCTGGGCAATGGTATTTCAGTGATGGATTATAGAGAAAAGCTTGAATCATATACATCTATTCGGGACAACTTCAATTTTCTCATTTCTTACCTTATAGGGGAGCGGGTAAGACTTACAGTACTCGAGAAAGAATTAAAGGCTTATAGAGAGCGGAGTTTGATGGCCGTCGCTGCCAGATATGGGAGAAATTCCACGGAGTATGCCAAGGCAGGCGGGACTATGAGAACCTGACAAAGGAAAACGGCAAGGGTTGTAATGCATTCAATAAGCAAAGTGAATGCGGTGTCTTCCAATACATTTTATTTCATCACGCTATCCCAAAGGCTTACCGTATTTATTTAACAAATAATTATGCATTAAAGCAGCTGCAAAACAATATTGCTATTTTCTGCTTATTTGCCTTTTCTCTTTTGCTATATGGTCCAATCAATACTCTTTTTTTTCTTTATTTACCAGATTCTCCAACACCTCTGGGCATTAGGTATCCAATACACACATATATTATTTTTATAATATGTAATTCTGTCTATTATATTTCATAACTTTGCGGCATGAGAGAATTGACAGTGTATAATAGCTTGGTGCGAGACAAAGAAAAATTCACCACCCTTAAAGAAGGTTTTGTAGGCATGTATGTATGTGGCCCTACAGTTTACAGTGATGTTCATTTGGGCAATTGTCGCACTTTCATGAGTTTTGATATCATATACAGGTATTTATTGCATCTAGGGTATAAGGTACGGTATGTAAGAAACATTACCGATGTCGGTCATCTTCTGGATGATGGTGAAGACCGCATGCTCAAAGGGGCGAAAGCAGATCACCTCGAGCCCATGGAAGTGGCACAAAAGTACACCAATGGCTTTCATGACATGATGCGAATATTCAATACCCTGCCGCCATCCATAGAGCCTAGAGCTACCGGCCATATTCCTGAGCAAATAGAGATGGTACAGCAGATTCTCGACAATGGATATGCTTATGAATCCAATGGCTCCGTCTACTTTGATACCGTCAAATTTGCAGAAAAAACTGGCGAGTATGGTAAATTGTCAGGCAGAGTAATAGAAGAGTTGATGGCAGAGTCCAGAGACCTCAAAAATCAAGACGACAAGCGGCACCCATCTGATTTTGCCATATGGATGCAGGCGTCTTCTGAGCATATCATGAAGTGGAATTCGCCCTGGTCGGTTGGTTTTCCGGGCTGGCATCTGGAATGTTCTGCAATGAGCACAAAGTATCTTGGTGAAAAATTTGACATACATGGTGGCGGCAATGATTTGAAATTTCCCCACCACGAAAACGAGATTGCCCAGAATGTAGGGTCTTGCGGATGTCAGCCGGCAAGGTATTGGCTACATACCAATATGCTGCTTATGAATGGTAAAAAAATGTCAAAAAGCGACGGCAATACGATATCACCCGGTGAATTGTTTACAGGAGATAGCCCGCATATATCTAAGGCTTACTCACCTATGGTGGTGAAATTTTTTATGTTGCAAAGCCACTACAGATCTACGCTTGACCTTACCGACGAAGCATTGCTAGCTGCCGAGAAAGGGTATAAGCGATTGATGGAGGCACTCAAGAAATTAGCAACACTGGAGAGCGCAGCCACAAGCGGAAGCATTGACCAGGATATATACAACGGCATAGAGGCTTTTTACAGCGATATGGATGATGATTTTTCCACACCCCGAGCATTGGCCAATATATTTGAATTGGTAACTAAAATCAATTCTTTGGCTGAAGGTCAGCTTGCTATGGATTCTATATCAGCAGATTGCCTTAGTGTGTTAAAGCATAAACTCCAATCCTTTGTATTGGATGTATTGGCATTGAAAGAGGAAACCTCCAGCGACACAAGCAGCGATGCGATGAATGGCATGATGCGATTGATCCTGGATTTGAGGCAAAGTGCCAGGACAAATAAGGATTGGCCTACTTCTGACAAGATTCGGGATACACTGAATGAACTTAAGATTCAGGTCAAAGATGGCAAAGACAACACGACCTGGACTTTACAGTAGACAAACAATATTTGGTATGTACGCCTATTGTCCAATAATTAAAAGTTGCTGTATGTTTTAAAAGGTTAAAGTCCAACTTTTTGTTGACTTACGGTTTATTATAGTATAAATTTGTATTTTCTTATTAATATCAAACATTCTCATGAAAAAATTTTTCCCCCTATTTTTGGTTATTGTTGCATCTATTTACACCAATGCACAAACTGTAACCGAAACGCAAACTACCCTTATTTCCAAAAAATCGGCCGACTGGTGTCCAAAATGCGGCACTTATGGATGGTCATTTACTGAAAAATTGATCAAACAAGCAGCCGGCTTAGACCTGATATTTTGGAGTGTCCATCACTCTGGTGGTCTGGCAACGCCGACTTCACAAGCACTTGCTACCAATTTTGGAGGCTTTGGGCAACCTGAATTTTATCTCAATACAGATGCAGACGATTTGCAAGTTACCTCCAATAATGTGGATGCCAAAGTAGCGGAAACGGTTGGGTATATAAGTGACCTTTCCTTGTTGGGCGCTTCTGTTTTTATGGGCAGTGAGGCTACATTGAAAGGTAAGGTATTGACCGCTAAAACCAAAGTCAAATTTCCTGATGAGGTGGAAAGCGGTGAATATTTCGTAGGCACCTATCTTGTAAAAAAGAACCTTGTGTGGACCCAAGCTTCCATAGGACCAAATGCCGTGCACCACAGTGTGCTGGACAAAAGTCTGACTGCTGATTATTTTGGCGCAAAAATAGCAAAAGCACCAGTTGCCAAAAATACTGAACTTTCGACAACTGCTACATTGGATGAATTGATCCTGCACAATGGCAAATTGGAAGATACTAAGATTGTCACGGTATTGTGGAATAAAGTAGCAAGTGGCAAATACATTTTTATCAATGCCAGAGAGACAGCCATCGTGTTGGACAATACTTCAGCTATAGATGATCCGTCAAAGGATGCATTGGATTTTGAAACCGTCATAGCACCTCAGACTGTGCAGTTGACCATCAAAGGAGATGTCAGCAATCCAATCATAGCTATGTATGATGTCAATGGCAAAGAGGTAAGCTTCAACATTAACAAAAGTGGAAGCAATACTTTCCAAATGGAAAACATTCAGGCATGCAGCGGATCATACTTTATACAAGTGAGCGATGGCAGCAAGAGAAAGACAAAGCAGGTATTTCTTTTGAATTAAAATTTATTAAGATAGACATATAAAAAAAGAGACTTGAAGATTTGAGTCTCTTTTTTTTGTAGATAGTGCTGCGATATGAAAAGAGAACCTTATTTTAATATTTAGACGTATATCATCAGCTGCCTTCAGACTTCCCTTAATACGAGCTGGTCGATCCCGATGTACATCGGGACGACTTCGACCAAATATCACTACCTAGCTGTCTGAAGTCTTTTTCACCCCACATATTGTGAGCTGTTAGATGGCAAGCTTCTTGGGGGCCGACCTCGACCTGTTAGTTAAATAAGCTCTGTCCGATTAGACTTAGATACAATTACTTTTGGCTAATGAAAAAAAATATTACTTTTACAATGGAACATACTAGTACAATGGTTTTATAGATATGAGCCTCAAGTCTGAGACATTGAGGCAGCCCTTTTGGTTATGAGGGAGTTTTTAAGACTTAGGGTAGCGGGTACTTTTACAATGGAACATAGAAGTACAATTGGTTTAAAGATATGAGCCTCAAGTCTGAGACATTGAGGCAGCCCTTTTGGTTATGAGGGAGGTTTTAAGACTTAGGGTAGCAAGGCTAGCACTTTGCCAGGAAATATTTTTTGCGACACTTTATGTTTAAAAATTTTTGTTCTACCACAAAGTCTTTAGCCCTTCGCTTTGATACATTTTTATATACTTATCATCCGTAATCAGTGTAAAATTGTTTTGGATGGCTTGCCAAATAAGCATTCTATCGAATGGGTCTCGATGGTAATCTGCCGTAAGTTGATATATCGAGGAAGAAAGATTCTCGTTGAGATTGATGAGTCTGAATCCCATTTCAATACAGTAATATGGAAAATCCTCAGGTCTATGCTTGCCTAAATTCAAACTTCCTTTGGCGTATTTAAGGGATATTTCCCAAAATGAAATTAAGTTTACATAAATCGTATTTTCTATATCTTCTAAAATAGCATTCACTTTAGGTGAATTTTTTTTTGTTTCAGTTGCTGCCCAAATTAATATGTGGGTATCAAGTAAAAATTCTTTCATGACCCAAAGAATTCTTTTTCAGATGTATTGATATTTCCAATAAATTTGACTTTACCCTTACCTGCGGCAATGCCCAATTTTCTTTTCTTAATTGTGGTTTCATTTGATTTTAGAGTGAAATAACCAACCAATTCATTGCTCTTACCTTTTACCACTCTTATCATATTTCCGTTTTTTACCCATTCCAATACCTCAGAAAACTGGGCTTTAAATTCACCTATATGCATTGTTTTCATCAACTAAATTTATATTTTTTGGTAAAATTACTATATTCTTGTCAACTTGTCAAGTAGATTTTTTGATGGTTTTACTTTACTATTTAAGACCTATTTGCATTATGGAGGAAGCCTCACTGTTCCAAGTCTTTATACAAAGCCCAAAAACAAAGAGCTTTTCGATCCCCAAGTATCTTGGGGACGACTTCGAACAATTATAAGATTTATCCACGCTACTTACTATCCTGCACCACTCCCGTATATTGCTCAAAATCCTGCGGTGGCTCCCATAGCTCTATTTTATTGCCATCTGCGTCAAGTACCCAGGCAAATTTGCCATATACCTGGTCGTCCATTTCCCCTACAATAGTGACCCCTTCTTCCTTTAGCACTGGCAAGAGGGCCACCAGATTTTCTACCCGGTAATTGACCATAAAATCGCTTGGAGATGGATCAAAATAAGTGGTATCCTTCTTAAAAGTACTCCATACCGTGTGGCCTTTCTTACCTTGCCCATCATACCATCTAAAACAGCCACCATATTGATCGGTCTCTATGCCCAGGTGGTCTTTGTACCACTTTTTGCTGGCTTCTACATCCTTGCATTTAAAAAAAATGCCGCCAATTCCCGTTACTCTTTTCATCCAAATATAGTTTTATTGTTTTTTGAGCTAAATATATCAATAATTTATTTAATTTTATACTATAGATAGATCGTATGTACAGAAACAATTGCATAGTAATAATACTTATTGTTATACTTATAAATTCTTGGTTGAATGCCCAGGAAGTGCAGATTTCGAGAGAAATCAACATAAGAAATGACTATGCCTATGACTTGCTAAACATCGAAGACAAGTGTTATTTTTACCGGGACAAAGGATTTGAATACTATTTTGACATTTTTGACAAAGACCTTAATTTCAGGAGGACTGCCCAAATAGAGTTGGGTGAAAAAAAATCATTCATTGAATCCATACACACCGTAGATAGTACTTTAAACATCTATTATTCTTACAAGAAAGAAGGGATGTACTATATCAAAGGCAATAAATACGACAAGGATATCAATTTGAAAGACACACTAAGCATACTGGAAAGTGAAGTATCCATCGATGTGGGCGAATACCGGTCCACATTGTCTGAAGACAAAAGCAAATTGCTTTTGTTTAATTTTGAGAAGAAAAACCTTTCTCTGATATTAATTGATACCAAAACCTTTAAGTTGATCAATAATTATGACGTAATCAACCACAACTATAGATTGCCGGAGGAATTTGAGGAGATAGAGATAAGCAATAATGGAGAAATATTCATTCTTTTTGAAAAGAACAATTCAAGCTGGGACAAAGAGCGGCATTTTATAGGACTATTGTCATTGATCAATAATAAACTTAACACTACAGAAATTTCTTCGATAAATACAGTCAATAGTGGGGTGAAAATGAGTTTTGACAACATCAATAAGCAGATAAAAATTGCCGGCTTGTGGTCTTCTAAAAGTGAAATTGAAACCGAGGGATTTTTTACTGTACTATTGGGCTTCAAGGAACTTGTGCAGAATGGAATTATCGAAATAAACAAGCGATACTATGATGACAGTATCCTGAAAGACCTCAACGGATTGGAGTATAAGACAAAAAACAATTATTTAAATGATTTTTTCATAAGGGAAATCTTTCACAGAAAGGATGGCGGAATCATTATTATTGCTGAACTTCAGAGAGAGTATTCAAGACGCAATGGTGTACCTGCATTTGACAGAGCCTTTTCTGACAGATCATTTGGAGGAAGAAGTTACATAGATTATTATTGCGAAGATCTGGCAGTTATCTCGGTGGATCCGCAAGGCAATCAGACCTGGCGCAAGATTTTATTTAAAAAGCAGTACAGCCAGGACGATGAAGGAATCTATTCTTCATTTTTTATCCTAAAAGTCCCTTCACAAATGCATATTATTTTCAACGATGAAATAAAAAATGCCAATACGGTTAGCGAATATGTCATCGACCCGTTGGGTAATTTTAAAAGGAATTCACTATTGAGTACTGAATACAAAAACCTGAGGCTTAGGTTTAAGGATGGGGTTCAGATTTCTTCAAATACATTTGTAGTGCCAAGCGAAAAAAATGGCAAAATCAATCTTGTGAAAGTGTCGCTATGATGGCCTATCGGAGAATGATAAATTTGAATTTTTTAGCACTTGGATTATCTACTGAAATATAATAAATACCTTCAGGAAGCATAGACACGTCAAGGGCAGCCCTGCTTTTGTCCATAGCAACACCCATCGCCTTTTGTCCATAGCCATTGAATATGGTAAGGGAATTGTCCCTAAAAGCCTTGTCGATATGCAAGACATCATTGGCGGGATTAGGATAAAATATTGGCGCTTCATCAAAATCCACGGTCGCTACTTTTGTGCAACCGGAGATGTCAAAATAATGGGTTTTAACATACAACAACAACGCATTGCTCAATGCCTTGGCAAAGGCCTTTCTTTTTTCAGATTCAAATCTTACACCTGAATTGCATTCTATCTGTATGCCGTCAATATTTCCGGATACCTGAGAGCCATGCCTGGCTACATTGTATCCTCCATTGAAATAGTCATCGTCCATAAGCGGCGCACTATCATTGGTTGAAGGAACAGAATTATAGCCTGCATCCTCTAAAATAGACCCAAAACTTTGGCTGCCTCGTATAAGGTCTGCGTGGGTTAAATTCATTTTATTCATACGAGCTAACTGTCTTATGCTTGAGCCTTCCATTAATTTTGGTGAATTGAGCGCATCGTTGCTCATCAAAAGCTCTGATGTGGACAGAAGGTAGCCCAGTTCCAATCTTTGTTTTGTATGGCCATGCCCATGCAAATCTATAAAAAGGCCTTTGCCCCAGTTGCGTTCAATATTTTCTTTGGCATTCTTGATAAAATCGTGGTAAGCGTTCCACGCGACTTCTGCTTCGGCATTGCCATTGGCCGCTTCATCAATTTCCCGGTTGGCATCAAGTTTTTTTCTGTGCAGTAGGTTAATAATGATGTGGGGATAACAGCCGGTCTCTGCATAAAATTCTTTTAAAATTTCACGACACAGTTCTTGTGTATTGGCATCCTTTACTGTAGTACAATTGGCGCAATCTCTGTCTGGAATAGAGGACGGCAGCAGTGCACCGCCATGTGGTACCGATACGATGATGGGCTGGTTACCTGCTATGTATTCTACATAATTGTTTTCAGAAAAATAAGATTTACCTACCTCATATTCCTGAGAACAAAGCCTGATGGGGTAAGTGCACAATAATAAGATGGTAAAAAATATTCTCATGGTACAAAGGCATTAATAAAGAATAAGGTGAAATTTGAATCCCTCTTGAGTATTGTATTCTATAGCCGGAGCAGGGAATTTATAGATGTTGAGTGTATTCAGTAGAGCTTTGATAAAATGGTTTTTTATTTTAATTTTTCTAAGATCATAATCCAATGCCAGATAAATTTGGCGGGATCTTGTTTTTGATGAATAGTCATAGGCATTGTTGTTTTTACTAATCCATTTATTGTCAAATCCGCCGTACAGGTTTTCGGCACCATAACCAATGGCTATATTTGCCCAATCAGGCCAATTGCTCTCCGGAAAAAAACTCTTGATATTTACAGACGCCCAATAAGTCTGGACATTGTAATCCTTGAGTGCCCGTTCACCCCAAGAAGCACCAAATAATTCTTTGGCCCTGAGTTTTTCTGTAGTGTAATCCATGCCATTTGTTGATTCAATAATAGCATTGCTATAATTTCTTGGCCAACTGCTTTCTTTTAGCGTAATCCGTTGTTCTTTCCAGACTTTCTGTTGGGCGTAGAAAGCAGACAGGCCTACTATATTGGCCCCAACATCCGGTGCGGAAAAACCCCATTCTTTGCTAAAGCCATCCATAATCTCAATGGTGGATTGAAACAGAGCCCCGGCAATGAGACCAGTGGCAATGGACTTGTTTTCAGATAAGCCGGTCCACTTTGCACCGTTGTAGCAAAATAAACTTTGGAAGTAACCGGAGAATACATGACCGGCCTTGTCCATTTGACTCCATTCACCCCAATCATTGAATGTATGAAACTTTGACTGTGGATAATTGGCATACCACGCATTGTAAAAACCTACGCTAAATGCCACGTAAGCGCCGGTAGCAAAACCAAATGCATACTTAAACCTTGTTTTATTGTAAGTAACAGCGTTTTCAAAAAAATGTATTTTTGTGGATAGCGTATCCTGACTTTTGACATCCAGGTTTAATGCAATGGAGCATACTATGGTAATAAATAGTCGCTTCATTCAATGAGGTTGTATTAGATCCCATAGATTGCCATAAAGATCAGCGAAGACAAGCACCTTGCCAAAAGATTCAACACTCAATGGCCTGTGAATGTGCACGCCACATGCCAGTAAATTTTGGTTGTCCCGCTCGATATCGTCAGTATGGAGAAATAGAAAAACCCGACCACCTGTCTGATTGCCGATCCTTGTTATTTGCTCGTCATTGGCTGCTTTGGCCAGAAGAATACTGCATGATGAACCGGTGGGCTTTACCACCACCCACCTTTTGGACTCACTCATTACAGTGTCTTCAACCAGCTCAAATTTTAATTTATTGGTATAAAATTGAATGGCTTCATCATAGTCTTTGACCACCAATGCAAACTGAAAGAGATCCTGTTTCATGGGCTAAAAATAGTGAATTAGTCAGATTAATTCTGCGCTAATTCGCTATACAGGGAAATTTATATAATTAAAATTATTATTACAGACTCAACTAAGAAGATTTGTGGATACATAATTTATTGAAAAGGGAGTCGTAAATATGGAAAATCAAATTATCCAATGTTTTTTTTAAAAGGAATCTTGTTTTTACCTCCGGTATTGCATTATAAACATTTCTATATCGCCTTAAAATTCCGACTTGTTCTTTTGGCATTGTTCTTAAAAAATACTGGGCTTTCGCAATCTTTAAGAAGATATTGCAAAATTAGTCCTGTCTTGTCAGGGATTCAATCAAAAAGTTTCCTATTTTGTTTTTTACTAAAATACCAATAAATTAGGACCAATGACTTATAAATAGCAGTAAATCAAAGCAATGGGATAGTAAGTATGCAATATGGACAAATAACTCAATCGTTTCATTACCGCCCATTTTCGCAGGCATCAACCAGCCGTCTTGTAAAATCGACCATCACCGTCGTAAGCCTATTTTTCTTTTATCATTGGGTAAGTAACCCAAGACAATGATGGCAACCACAAACACAGCTCCATCACACGTGGATTGGCTTTCATTTTATCGGGCTTCTTCATCTTACCAAAGAATTTCACTCAATTGAATCAACTTTCATACACACTATTGTGTTCCGCCATTACTTACGTTATGGTTTAGCCGGATAGAAGGCACTTCATACAATGGCACCAATTGCCCTAGCTGTGGGAAAATATAGTTCTATCCGGACATGCCCTTGTTTTAAACATTATAAAGGCAGAAATCGGTAAACTTCGTATTGTAAATTAAATTGGTGTCAATTTTTTTCATTATATTCGCTTAATATTCTTAATTACACATATAAATCAAAAACTAATGGCAGTTTTAAAAGTAATAGAAATTATGGCTTCCTCTCCAAAAAGCTGGGAAGACGCTACAGCAGTGGGTGTTGCTAAGGCCGCTCAAACGGTAAAAGGGATAAAGTCGGCTTTTGTCCAAAACCAAAGCGTAGTAGTCCATGATGGAAAGGTTACTGAATACAGGGTCAATCTTAAACTAAGTTTTGAAGTAATGTAATTGGTTTCATGTTTTTCAAAAGTTCAAAAAAAATAGCGCTTTTTATTGCCATTGGTTTTTGGCATTCGGTTTTATTGGGCCAAAGTTTTGATACAAAATTTGGTAAAAACAGGGTGCAGTACAACAATGACTTTAAGTATTGGTCACAATATGAGAGCGACAATTTTATTATTTATTGGTATGGTAAAGGCAAAAACATAGCGCATACTGTAATGCAGATGGCTGAACTTGACCATGACGACATACGAAAGAATATAGAACACAGACTCAGTGATAAAATCGAAATATTGGTCTATGTTGATCTCGGTGACCTCAAGCAATCGAATATAGGATCCGAAGAATTATTGACATCAGAATCCGGCGAAACCAAAATAGTTGGCAACAAAATGTTGGTTTATTTTGATGGCAATCACGAGCATCTAAGGGAAAAAATAAAGGAAGGAATAGCACTGGTTTACTTTTCATCTATGCAGTTTGGCAGCAATGTGCAGGAAGTATTGCAAAATGCAGTACTCCTTGACTTCCCTTCATGGTACAAGCCGGGTTTCATATCTTATGCGGGCAATCAATGGAATATTCTTATAGAAGACGAACTTAGAGACATTCTGGAAAGAGATGAAAAAACCTATAAATATTTAAATTTATCCCGACGCCATCCAAGAGTGGCAGGCCACTCCATGTGGTACTTCTTAAAGAACAACTATGGTAAATCCACTATTTCCAATCTTCTATACCTTACACGCATTTCACGAAATTTTGACAGGAGTGTAGAATTTGTGCTGAATACCAATCTAAAACAGTTGTATTCAGATTGGGCTAATTTTTACCGTGCAAAGTTTGCTTTTGAAAAAGGAAAATTTGATGATTTCCCGGGTAAAGAATTGAAACTAAAAAATAAAAAGTACATCCCCATTTCTGTTCTCTCCGCCAATCAAGATGGTTCGAAGTTAATTTATGCTACCAATCAACTCAGCAAAGTAAAAATATATATTTATGATGCTAAAGAGGATAAATCGCGAAAAATATTGAGACTTGGTTACAAAAATAAATTTCAGGAGATAGACTATGAGTACCCTCATCTTGCCTGGCATGCCTCAGGGAAAGAGTTTATCCTGACCTTTCAAAAAAAGGATAAAATTTATCTGAGGAAGTACGATGCAGCAACAGGTAAATACCAGGAGCAACTTTTACCGGAAGAATTCCAAAGGATATATTCCATCTCCTACATTGATGATAGGTATTTGCTTATCAACGCATCAGTGGATGGACTCGGAGACCTTATAGTATATGATACAAAGGAAAGGGAAACGATACAACTAACGAATGATTACTTTGATGACCTTGATGCGTCGATCATTCATTACGATGGAAAAAAAGGCATACTTTTTAGTTCCAATCGCACAGTAGACCATATATTTCCTATGAAATTGGACACTTTACTTCCACTAAGCAATTTTGATCTGTTTTATTATGATCTTGCAAATATAACCAGCAAGGAAGACATCAAAAAAATTAGTAAGTCGTTGACCAGAATATCTGCAACTCCGGATCAGGATGAAAGATACCCTTTATACAATAATGGTAAGGTTTATTATCTTAGCAATATTTCAGGTATCAACAATCTTTATGCTGTCGATCTTAAGGAAGGAAGCCCTGAATGTATGACTAACCTAAGCAGAAATATCATCAGGCATTCGATGCATGAAAATGGCAAAGAATATTACTACACATTGTACCATGACGGCAAGTACAAAGTGTTTAAATCTCCAATTAAAGCATTGGAGGCCAATACTGCATTTGTAACACAGTATATGCAATTGAAAAATAAAAGCACCGTGCAACTTAAAAATTCGCCTGTTCAATACCAGGAAATCCCTGAAAACCTTCAATTCCAATCTACTTTTAAAGACCTGTCCCCTTCCATAAGCATACAAAGCGAAGTCTTACAAAACACTATCAAAGAAGTAGCAGAAGAGGACAGAAGTATCAATAAGGGATTAAAACCCCTCCAAAATACTTTGGTAACAGCAGCCGGATTAAAATTTAGAATTGACAAACTTACTGCCAGGATGGACAATGAAGTCTTATTTGAAGGTATGGAGTTGGCTCAGGGACTTAATAATGCAGTAGGGCAACTGCCCATGGGCTTTCTTGCCAAGGCTTCAGTCACTGATTTATTTGAAGATTACAAAGTCGAAGTGGGTACCCGACTTGCTACAAGCTTAGATGGGGCAGAATATTTTGTCAATTTTGACAATGAAAAAAAACTAATAGATAGAAGCATCTCTATTTATTTGAGAAATTATACAGAAAAATCAAATGATGAATTTATACCTGCGATAATATCAAAGAAAAAAATTCTTATGGGTATGTACAAACTTAAATACCCAATAGACATTTACCAGAGTTTTAGAGGTAGTGCTTTTTTGAGATTCGACAAACAATACTTGAAAAGCAGTGAAATAGGTACGCTTAGTACTCCGCCAAATTATGAAAAAAGGGTAGGAGTGAGGTTTGAATATGTATATGACAATAGTTTTGAAAATTCAATCAATATTATTCATGGTACAAGAATCAAAATCTATACTGATGTTCAAAATCAATTTAACTTTGAATTGAACAATGGATTAAAAATTGCTTTCAACAAAGGCTTTACCTCTGCGATAGGCATTGATGCCAGACATTATATACCATTGCTTGAACACAGTGTGCTTGCATTAAGGGCTACTTCCGCTTTCTCCATGGGTACTAAGAAAAACATTTACTACTTAGGTGGTATTAACAACAATATTTTTCCTTCTTTTAACAATGACATTGCATTGCCCAACAATGGAGATGAATTTGCCTATAAATCCAATGTGCCACATCTCCGCGGTTTCGATAGCAACATAAGGAATGGATCAAATTATGCACTGACCAATATCGAATTTAGGGTACCGCTATTCAGATATATATTGGGCAAAGAAAAAGGAGCCGCTTTCTTCAGAAACTTTCAGGTAGTCGGATTTGCAGATGCAGGCCTGGCCTGGTATGGCAGTAGCCCGTATTCAAAAGATAATCCACTCAATACAGTGCAAATTGATGGCCCTTTGATTGATCTGGATATCCAGTATTTTAGGGATCCATTGGTATATGGATTTGGTTATGGATTTAGAACACAGTTGCTTGGCTACTATCTCAGACTTGATATTGCCAATGGGGTGGAAACAAAAAAGATTCTACCGAAGAAAATATTCTTAGGTATAGGGTATGACTTTTAGCCCAATTAACGATTCTTTCTGGATTTGTTTTACCGCTTTCCCAGAAAACCAAATACTCCGCCGCAAGCTCCACCCATAATGTGTGCAAATTGAGAAATATTGTCTGCCCATAGACTGTTCAGCAATTCTTTACCTACAAATAATAGTGCGACCAAAATAAAAGTCACCGGAATTTGGCCCGATTTGACATTGGTAAATGACACAAGGACGATAAGCATAAATACTATGCCACTAGCCCCAATAAGTCCTGTATTGAAAAAAAACAAATTCATGATTGCAGTAATTAAAGCAGTAACTAAAATCATACCAAGCGTTTTCTTCGAGCCATACCTTTCTTCCACTATCGGGCCCAGAAGCAGGATGAAGGTCATATTTCCCATCAAATGCTCCAATGACATATGTCCGGCGATGTGGCTTACCAACCTGAAAATATTGACCGGGTTAGTAAAGTCCACGTTGTTGAAAAAAGTGAACAATGACATTATACTAAAACCGAATAGCTTGTCAAAAAAAAATACGAAGCTGCATATCAGTGCATAAGTAAGTATTACAGGCGAATTAAATTTGATACTCAAGGGCGCTATTTTTAATTTATTTTTGTATTCATTCAACCTTGATGAAATATAAAAGTCTTCCGGAATAAAATTTGGATGCAATTTTATAATATCATCAGAATAATGTCCCAAAAATAAACTAAAATTGCTAAAATTCTATTTCGTTTCTACAAGATACTCATTTTTCTGGACAAACACACCCTCATATCAAAGGCAAAGGACTGGTTTCATACTAAGGAATGGAGTGTTTTTACATTTCAGGAGGAAACATGGCATGCATTTATGGATGGCCATTCAGGGCTTGTAAATGCGCCAACCGGAAGTGGCAAAACCTATTCTTTGATGATACCTGCTATATTGGAAGGGTGGCAGGAAAAGAAAGGGCTGCAGCTGATATGGATTACTCCTATAAGGGCACTAGCCAAAGAAATAAAAATAGCTGCCGAAAGAGCCATAGAAGGGCTGGGCATGGATTGGAAAGTGGAAATGAGGTCAGGAGATACAACCACTACCAACAGGCAGAAGCAATGGGCCAATCCACCTCAGATCCTGATTACTACTCCGGAAAGCATCCACGTAATGCTAGCCACCAAAGGCTACCCTGCTTTTTTCAATTCTGTCAAAGCAATAGTTGTAGATGAATGGCATGAATTGATGGGCTCAAAAAGAGGTGTCCAGATGGAGTTGGCTTTATCCCACCTGAGAAGCATCAACCAAAATCTCAAAGTGTGGGGCATCTCTGCCACCATTGGCAATATGAGTGAAGCCATAGAGGTGTTGCACGGCATCCTCCATGAAAACATCAGGTTGATCAAGGCAGACATCCAAAAAAAAATAGAGGTTATTACATTGATTCCCGAAGCAATAGAAAAATTTCCTTGGGCAGGCCACCTTGGTATTACTATGCTCAATCAGGTATTGCCTGTGATACACAAAAGTAAAACCACACTCATTTTCACAAATACAAGGGCACAATGCGAGATATGGTACCAAAGATTACTGGAAGCCGATAGTGAGTTGGCAGGATTGATAGCCATGCACCACGGGTCTCTGAGCAAGGATATAAGAGAATGGGTAGAAGAGGCATTGTATGACGGTAGATTGAAAGCAGTGGTGTGTACATCTAGCCTTGACTTAGGGGTAGATTTCAGGCCGGTAGAATCCATTGTCCAGATAGGCAGTCCAAAAGGCGTGGCCAGATTTATACAGCGTGCTGGCCGCAGTGGCCATCAACCCGGTGCAGTAAGCAAGATCTATTTTTGCCCTACACATTCTCTGGAAATGGTAGAGGCAGCAGCGCTTCGCACATCCATCTACAGACAAGAACTCGAAGAGCGAATCCCCTATATAAGGTCCTTTGATGTGCTGGTCCAGTATTTGATGACACTTGCGGTATCTGAAGGATTTGTTCCCGCAAAGATTTACAATGAGATTCTCACCACTTTTTCTTTTAAAGAAGTGACACATGATGAGTGGCTGCAAGTGCTTAATTTTCTTCAGTATGGTGGCAAAACATTGGCCGCTTATGATGATTACCACAAAATAGTCGTGGAAGAGGGTATTTATAAAGTGGAAAGTAAAGGCATTGCACTCAAACACAAATTGAGCATTGGGACCATCGTAAGCGATGCCATGATTCAAATAAAATATGTCAGAGGCAAAAGATTGGGATCCATTGAGGAATACTTTATAGCACAATTAGACCCCGGCGACGCCTTTTGGTTTGCCGGGCGGCCCTTGGAGTTGGTGCGGATCAAAGACATGACGGCACAGGTGAGGGATACAAAAAAAGTCAATAGCCGCATTCCATCTTATATGGGCGGCCGTTTACCATTGAGTTCTCAGATGTCAAAAGTACTGCGCGAAAAGATGAATGACTACGTACAAGGCACCATAGAAGATGTGGAAATGAGGGCGCTTATTCCCCTGTTTGAAATGCAAAAAAGCCGATCTGTAATGCCTAATAATGACGAATTTCTAATAGAATACTTTGAAAGTGACGAAGGCCACCATATTATTTTTTATCCATTTGAAGGCAGAAATGTGCACGAAGGTTTAGCAGCCCTGATTGGGAAAAGATTGAGCACAAAAATGCCTATAAGCTTTTCATTGGCTATGAACGACTATGGCTTCGAATTACTTTCCGACAAATCCATAGATTTGGAAAAATATATAAACCACGATTTATTTAGCGATAAAGATTTGATGCAGGATATACAAGCCAGTATCAATGCCGTGGAAATGGCACGCAGAAAATTCAGAGATATTGCCATCATTTCAGGGCTAATCTTTCATGGATATCCGGGCAAACAAAAAAAGGAAAGACATTTGCAATCGTCTTCTCAGCTTGTATTCAATGTATTCCACGAATATGAACCGGACAATCTTCTTTACCTTCAGACGTATGAGGAAGTAAGAACTTTTCAGCTCGAAGAAGCCAGATTGAGGAATGCATTGGACAGGATCCAACACCAAAAAATCAGGATGGTAAAATTAGACAAACCAAGCCCTTTTTCTTTTCCTATTATTGTCGACAGGCTTAGGGAAAAAATGTCCTCTGAAAGGCTGGAGGATAGGATTAAAAGAATGGTTCTGGAGTAGGTTACACAGAGGTTAAAGGTCACACAGGGAACGCAGTGAGCACAGAATTAGATGTCTCACACTAAGTGGACAGTGAGCACAAAGTAAAATGAATACACTAAATTTTTGAAATTCTTTGTTCGTCGCTTAGTTTATTAACGCAATACACAAGTAGAAACAAAGCCAGGCCGGGAAATACTATCATCCACCACGCAAAAAAATTCTTGCGGCCTACACTTAGTTGACTACCCCAGCTCACTTCATCCGGAGGCAAGCCCATACCTAAAAAAGAGAGTGTGGACTCAAGTAATACATTGGATGCAAAATTCATTGCGGCTATGACCATTAGGGTGGTTGCTATATTAGGTAAGATGTGTTTCCAACTGATATGCAGAAAATTTGCCCCCATCATTTCAGATACTGAAACATATGGCCGGTTTTTTACACTAAGACTCTCCGCTCTTGCATGTCTGGCAAAGTTGGTCCACCCCAATATGGCTATAACTACAATCACATTGTTAATACCGGGTTTGGTGAATAGTGGAAAAAGCACCAATACCAATATCAAAGTAGGCATGGATCGCCTCAATTCTATAATGCCCATCATGACGCTGTCAAACGGTAAAGCTATTTTTTTTTGGGCCACATTGCTTAAAAAATAAGTATTTCCAAAAGCTGTGACCAATAATAGTAAGACCAACAAGAAAGTGTATAAATGACTTTGTAGAGGATAGACAAGATAAAACAAAGCCAATAAAAAACTGGCAACAGATACGATCCATTCAATAGGATTCATTTTTATCTTATTGCCATAGTAGGCCATACAAATGCCCAAAAAGACGCCAATTATACCACAAAACAGTGTACCGAAGAGCCCTATTCTAAAGGACGTGTAGCATCCCCTGATGATGCCGGCTGCCACGTCTCTCCCCACTTGATCCGTGCCAAGGTAATGTCCGCTATGGGGCAAGCATTGAGATGGGCTTTTGAAGCCACTATTGCTCACATCTATGTCTTTGGCATGGTACTTTATGATGGGGTAGATAGCCCATTGATAGGGGGTATCATTTTTATAGGAATTTTCTGATGCAAGGCCCAGGTCCATTAGAAAATCACGGCTTGCAGGCGATACTAGTCCATTTTTATTAAAGGCCAGCACTGGTTTGCTATTGGCTATATAGGCATTGAATAAGCCTATAATTGCGTAGGCAATGATGGTATAAATGTAGATATTGTATCTTTTTTTAATCACATCACTCTAGGCTTTGAAACCTGCTTTTGCACTTACTTCAAGCATTCTGTCAATGCTTGCACGACCTTGTTCTATGACCCATTCCGGAAGAATAATTTCAGGCAATTCATATTTCATAGTCAGGTACAATTTTTCCATGGTATTTCTCTTCATGTGCGGACATTCGTTGCATGCACAAGTATTCTCCGGTGGGGCAGGTATGAATTTCTTTGTCGGGGAGGCAAGCTCCATTTGATGAATTATACCTGCTTCAGTAGCTACAATAAATGTGTCTGCAGCATCGGTTTTTGTAAAGGAAAGCATTTGGCTTGTAGAACCAATAAAATCGGCTTTCTCAAGGATGTGGGCTTCACATTCCGGGTGGGCTATAAATTTTGCTTCCGGATACCTTTCTATCAGCTTGGTAATCTTTTCATTCGAAAAAATTTCATGTACCATACAAGCACCATTCCACAATACCATGTCCCGGCCTATTTTTTTGATGAGGTAGGCACCAAGGTTTTTATCAGGGGCGAAGATAATGCCTTTGTCTTTGGGTATGCTGTTGATGATATCTACTGCATTGGAAGAAGTACAACATATGTCTGTCAAAGTCTTCAACTCAGCAGTACAATTGATGTAGCTTACTACCACATGATCTGGGTATTTTTCTTTGAATTTTTTAAACAATGGTGCAGGGCATGAATCCGCGAGTGAACATCCTGCTTTGAGATCGGGGAGCAGTACTTTTTTGTTTGGACTCAACATCTTAGCTGTCTCTGCCATGAAGTGTACGCCGGCAAATACAATAACCTCGGCCTCTGTTGATGCAGCTTTTTGAGAAAGTCCCAGGCTATCTCCAATATAGTCAGCTATATCCTGAATCTCAGATTCCTGGTAGTAATGAGCGAGAATGATGGCATTCTTTTCTTTCTTGAGTTTATTGATTTCTTCCACCAAATCCAATGTGGGTTCTACCTCCAGATCAAGGTATCCATTTTTTTGCAAATGGCTTTTTGCCTCATTTAATATTGCTGTGGACATAAAATTGATTTTAATTTAAATATTATTTTGACAACCGGTTTTGATTTTCAACCAAAAATGTATGCCAAAAATACAAAAACTGGTGCAATAATCATGCAATTGTGGCACATAAATCCAAATACTTTGTTACCAAATTAAATTTTATACGTTTAATAAGCAGTATAGGTACATAAAACCTATATTTGTATTCAATTTAATGATAAAAATAAAATTTTAAAGATGAAAATCACGTACCTATTTTTATTGCTTTTTCTTGTCAAACTGTCATTTGGCCAAAAAGTAGAGCAGCAAAGCAGCACTATGAGTCTAGGCTCACAAAATGCATATTATGTCTCAGTAGATGGCACCAATAAAGACATGATTGAAGACGCATGGAAAGACTATGTTAAGGAATTTGGCAAGACCAAACAAAACAAGAAGGCAAGCGAATTTGTCACTGAAAATGCCAATGTTGCATTAATCAATGGAACTACTCCTATGACACTCTATGCTAAGCATGTGGAAGGCAAAAATCAAACCACCACTTACCTTTGGGTTGATCTGGGTGGCGCTTTTGCCAATGGGGCTGACCACAAGAGCCAGAGTGCAGGTATTGAGACCTTTCTTAAAGATTTCTGGGTAGTCGCAAGAAAAAAGGCGGTCGCCAAAGAACTTGAAATGGAAGAAAAGAAATCCAAAGACCTGGCCAAAGAACTGACAAAGTTGGAAGGCAAGAAAAAAGATTACCTGGAAGAAATCGAAAAATGCAAGCTCAAAATAGCAGAAGCAGAAAAAAATATCGAGATCAACAATGGCACACAAAAGACCAAAAAGCTGGAAATCGAAGCCCAAAAGAAAGCAGTGCAGGCTGTTACTGATAAGCTCAATAGTGTAGGCAAGTCGATGTAGAACAATTCAGTAATTTCAATGGCTTCGCCCCAATAATTTCAATGTCCTACCGATGCAATGTAGAAAAATATCCTGCGGGCACAATAATTTCAAAGTCCTACGGACGCAATAACAACTGCCATTTGAACTTATTGAACTATATTGAACTAATTGAACTAATTGAACTAATTGAACTATAAAAATGCCTACGGCGCAATAATTTCAATGTCCTTTGGACGCAATAATTTCAATAGCTTAGCATAAAAAGTCAGTATGTGCTATTGACTCATTGAACCAATTGAACTACATTGAACTAATTGAACTACATTGAACTACATTGAACTAATTGAACTAAATGAACTAGATTGAACTCATTGAACTACATTGAACTCATTGAACTTATTGAACTACATTGAACTCTATTGAACTCATTGAACTTATTGAACTCTATTGAACTCATTGAACTTATTGAACTCTATTGAACTCATTGAACTTATTGAACTACATTGAACTACATTGAACTCTATTGAACTTATTGAACTACATTGAACTCTATTGAACTCATTGAACTTATTGAACTACATTGAACTAATTGAACTCATTAAACTTATTGAACTCATTGAACTTATTGAACTACATTGAACTACATTGAACTACATTGAACTTATTGAACTCTATTGAACTAATTGAAATAATTGACCTCATTGAACAGAGACAAAATATACTTTGCATCAGACTTCCATCTGGGATTGGACCACGGCTTTCCATCAAAGGAAAGAGAAATCAAAATTGTCCAATGGCTTGATACCATAAAGGAAGATTGTACTGAATTGTACCTGGTAGGGGATGTCTTTGACTATTGGTTTGAATACAAGGAAGTCGTGCCCAAGGGTTGTATGCGACTGCTGGGCAAGCTGTGTGAACTCAGCGATATGGGCATTAAGATCCACTTATTTACGGGCAACCACGATATGTGGATCTTTGATTATTTTACTAAGGAGATCGGCTTGGTCATGCACTACCATGCCATCAATGTAAGCCATCACGGCAAGACTTTTCATGTCGCACACGGCGATGGGCTTGGGCCTGCAGATTACGGCTACAAAGTTATTAAAAAAATATTTTCCAATCCTATATGTCAGTGGTTGTTTCACCGACTACACCCAAATTTTGGCCTGTGGTTGATGAAAAAAGCAAGCCATACGAGCCGAATGACCGATGATGAAAATGTCAGCATCACCGACCCCGAAAAAGAATGGCTGGTGCAGTACAGCAATGAATATGTGAAGACACAAGCCATTGACTATTTTGTGTATGGCCACCGGCACCATCCGATGACCTATCAGCTCAAAAATTCAGCCGCCAAAGTGATTTATTTGGGAGATTGGTTGACGCATTTTACTTATTTGAGGGTGGATGATAGTGGGGTGGAGTTGTGTGGGTATCAGGTGTAATTCTTGGACTGATTTTTGCACTACACCGCCATAAATACTTTTTACAACTACCATTCATTATAAATTTTCCTATATGAAAGCCTTTTATTTATTATTGATATCTACATTAATAGCCCTGTCTTGTGCATCTTCCAATAAGATAAGCACGGAACAAAAAACCACCCTCTCCAACAGTAAGCGAATGATCAAAGTGCTGCCGGAGCAGATGGATGTGGACAAGCTGGGCAATATATATATATTGGATCATCTCGGACATCTGATAGTGTACACCGATCAGGGGCTGAAGAAATACGAATTTGCCGATAAACGGCTGGGTAAAATAAGTTCTTTTGACGTTTCCAATCCTTTGAATATTATCCTCTATTTCAGAGAGCAGGGCATCATCAAAATAGTGGACAATACATTGGCAGAGGTAAAGATAATCAATCTCCTTACCCAAGGAAAATACAGCAATGCAGGCCCGGTATGTCTGGCCAATGACAACAATTACTGGTTATGGGATGCACAGGCACAAAAGATCGTAAAAATCAATGGCGACCTCAAGGTGATGGTGGAGACCAATCAATTCAATGACCTTGGCAGGCCAAAATTTATTCCTATAAAGATGATGGAGCGCAATAATAAGCTAGTAGTGGCCAGTGCCAATGACGGCATGCTGGTATTTGATAATTTTGGCCAGATCAGCAATTACTTCGATGTATATGGAGTGAGAGATTTTCAATTTGATGGCGACAGAATACTCATGCAGACCATGACCGGGCTAAAGTCACAGGCATTGGATTATCCGGCGTTCCTTACGGTCGCCCTTCCCGTAGGCATCGAAGCTGAAAAAATCAAACAGGTAAAAGTGGAAAATAAAAAGTACTACATTGCCTATAAGGATGGCATTGATTGGGTAGATAAAAAATAATATTAATCAGCATTTCTAAAACGGCCATAATACTATGCTGACAACAAGCACATTCTACCACAATAACGAAATAATATTCTGACAATGAGAATTATTCATAGTAGTTATTTTAATAATATGTTGGATAGATAAAAGGTGTAAAATTTATTTTTTTAATCAATATATAAGCCGTTAATTTGTGGTGTTCAATCCTATAGTACATTGCCACCAAAGGTCTTAAATTCTGCCATAAAGAGATACCTCAAATTCAGGTATGACAATCTTCAGAAAAAGATTGCAGACACACCTGATCTTCAAGAAGCCATACTCAAAGACCTGGTCACAGGCGCCGAAGACACTGAATACGGCAAAAAATATGACTTCCTCAATATTTATGACCGGCAGGACTTCATCCACAAAGTACCCATTGTCAGGTACGACCAACTGCAGCCTTATATTGAGCGGATGATGAATGGCGGGCAGGATATACTTTGGCCCGGTGCTGTAAAGTACTTTTCCAAATCAAGCGGCACGACCAATCAGCGAAGCAAGTACCTGCCTATATCAGATGCCTTTCTGAGGTCCAACCTCATCAGGTCTAGCTGGGATACCACTGCTTTCATATACCAAAATGATGAAGAAGCAAGCATTTTTTACAACAAAAGCCTTATCATGGGCGGTACGCTGCATGCCTATGGTGACAATACGGATATACTTGTAGGTGATGTATCGGCCATCATGATCAATACCATTCCTTTTATTGGCAGACCATTTTATGCACCTGATTTTGAGACGGCATTGTTGCCCAATTGGGAAGAAAAAATAGAACGCATCGCCAATCAATGCCTCGAGGAAAATGTAGTCATGTTTGGTGGTGTACCGACGTGGAACATTGTGCTATTCAACCGCATTCTGGAAAAAACGGGAAAAGCTCATATGCTTGAGGTGTGGCCGGAATTGAAATTCTACCTTCACGGTGGCGTCAATTTCAATCCTTATAAGGCACTTTTTGCACGCTATCTTCCTGACAAAGACTTCAATTACATTGAAGTGTACAATGCTTCAGAAGGCTACTTTGCTGTACAGGATGATTTCAAGAACGAAGGCATGCGCCTTCTTATTGACAATGGCATCTACTACGAATTTATCGAAGCGAACAAACTGGAAAGGGACAATATTGATCTTGAAGCCATACCACTTGAAAAAGTTGAACTGGATAAAAACTATGCCATAATCATTACGACAAGCAGTGGTTTATGGCGCTACCTTATCGGTGACACGGTGAAGTTTGTTTCTCTCCTTCCACACAAACTCAAAGTTACCGGCAGGATAGAACAGTACATCAATGCCTTTGGTGAAGAAGTCATGATCTCCAATACCGACAAGGCCCTGGCTTTGACTCTTGAAGACTTCAATGCGCATGTCAATGAATACACCGTAGCGCCTACTTTTTTAGATGACCGCCATAAAGGCTTTCATGACTGGCTCATCGAATTTGAAACCATTCCTGGTGATATTGCGTTGTTTGAAAAGAAGTTGGACGACAACCTGAGGGCACTCAACAGTGACTATGATGCAAAGAGGTTTAAAGATTTGGCCCTGGAAAATCTTAAGATCAATGTCGCTAAAAAAGGGACTTTTCACAATTG
The DNA here is from genome assembly GCA_043755305.1 of Saprospiraceae bacterium. Classification (GTDB taxonomy): domain Bacteria; phylum Bacteroidota; class Bacteroidia; order Chitinophagales; family Saprospiraceae; genus JADKBO01. The sequence goes on along the minus strand of JAYUTD010000034.1, from coordinate 18,776 downwards.
GTTGAAAAGCAAAAATAAATTAGGTGGCCAATACAAAGTGCCAAGACTTCAAAATGACAGAAAAATATTAGATGAAATACTTACCGCTTAAAAGCGCACATCCATGAATGAAGAACATATACAAAATGAAGCAGAAACACTTCAATTGATAAAACACAGCCTTCAGATTGATGTAAAAGATACACTTACCCACGAAGAAATGATTCATCTCATTGCGCAGCGGGTAGATTATTTGCTCGAAAATGACAAAGACCTCTTACTGAGTTACCTATACAGACTCGACATTAGCATGAAAAAAATCAATAATGTATTGAAGATGAAAAAGGTAATCCCACCACACCAAAGCATTGCATTATTGATCTTTCAGAGACAATTGGAACGGGTCCATACCAAGAAAAAAATCAAAGTCAAACCCATAGAGGGTTGGGAATTTTGAAATCAGGTCTATGCCGCATATAGTTGAAACAGAGGGCATCATTATCAGGGTATTGAAATACTCAGAAACGAGCATTATCCTGGACGCATTAACCTCGGACCACGGTCTCAAATCCTTCATTGTAAGTGGTGTAAGAAGCCCAAAATCCAAAACCCAATCTTCGGTATTACAAGTCATGAATATTGTGCAACTTTCTTATTACCACAAGAACAATGACCAGCTGCAACGCATTAAGGAATTCAGCTATGGACATATATACAGCAATCTGCAAATTGAAGTCTTAAGAAGCGCAGTAGGCATATTTATGATTGAATGCAGCAGGAACACAATTAAAGAAAAAGAAGAAAATCCTGCACTGTACGCTTTTATCAAACAAAATTTTATTTCACTAGATACGCTGGCAATTGAAGCCCTGAGTTCATTTTACATTCATTACCTCATAGATCTTACGGTATACCTTGGCTTTTATCCCATGAATAATTATACCGATGAAAATATTTACTTCGACTTACTCAATGGCAATTTTACGCCTGACAGCATTGATTCACGGTATACGATGGATACCACAAGCAGTAAAATATTGAGTCAATTGCTAAAGAACGAAGACACATCAGGTATAAAGAAAGCCGACAAAGAAAAAATAGTGGATTACCTTATCCAATATTATACATTGCATATTGAATCTTTCAAAACATTGAAATCTTTGGAGGTATTAAGAGAAGTAATGAGGTAAAGCACCTGATTAATTTACCAATTCAGCATTTTCGAGGATATAATTTAATTGCGATAAATCGTTTTCGTTCAATTTAAGTTTGCCTCTAAATTTTAATTTTTTGTCTACTTTTACATCCAGCTTTTTCTTTGACTTAATATCCATTACGGATTCCGGGCCGGCTCCACCACAAAAAAAACATTGTGAGTAGGGTAATGCTGACAATACCAAAATATCTGCACCCAGTTCCTCCACAGGTATGGCATACCCTTCGATTTCTACCAACTTATTTTCAAGGACCTTTACTTTTGGTCCCCATTTGGGATAAAGTACATTGTAGTCAAATTCTTTATTGTATTTTTCATAAAAAGTGACGTCGCTCAGCATCTTCCATGTGATGGGTATTGCTTCTTGAGAAGTAGCTTTTACCGCCAAAAACAGTAGAAAACAAAAAAGAATATATTTGTGCATTAATTGTATTTCAATTATTAGACTGCAAAAGTGATAATTTATTACCAATTTATGGAAAGTAATGGCAATAATTATGATTTTTGTAACAAATACCAAGTATGTACTGTATAAGATTCATTGTTGCCACTTTATTTACCATCTATTGTTTGACTGCAAAAGCGGACGCCCTGGACAGTCTTATGGCCCAGACACAGGTATCGCTTATTACCTGTGATCCGGGTAGCGACTTGTATTCTTTGTTTGGCCACAGCGCAGTAAGGGTGCACAATGCCGATAAAAACTATGATATTGTCTACAACTATGGCACATTTGATTTCAGCACTCCCGGCTTTATGGTTAAATTTATGCGGGGCAAGTTGCTATACAAACTTTCGGCTTATGGCTTTGATCAGTTTTTATTAGAATACAATTATGACAAAAGGGGTGTCAAAGAGCAGGTACTGAATATCACGGGAGAAGAAAAAAACAAGGTCATCCGTTTTCTAGAAAACAATGCTCTTCCTGAAAATGCCTTTTATAAATATGATTTTTTTTATGATAACTGCTCCACAAGAATAAGGGATGTATTTGAAAAAACATTGGGTTATCCACCTGTCTATACATCAAATGAAAAAGTAACCATGAGAGACTTATTACACAGGTATTTGGTCGGGAGTCCATGGACAAGACTTGGTATAGATATGATCATTGGCTCTAAAGCCGACATTGATGCGACACCTGGCCTGCAAATGTTTTTGCCGGACAAGTTGCATGACATACTGGGAGAAAAAAGTTATGATGGAAAACTGCTTTTGAAAAATGACTATCATGTGTTGATTTTTGATGAAGAAAAGGAGGCTAGAAAAATTAGTGCTTTTTTTAGTCCGAGACTTGTCAATTACTTGCTTATTTTGCTGGTTCTGGGTTTACATTTTACAAGAAAAGAAATTTGGTTTAGCCGTTTGTTTAAAACTTGGTGCCTATTTTCATTTATAGCGTCATTGGTCATCTTGTTGCTGTGGTTTGCCACAGACCATCAGGCATGTACTTTGAACTGGAATATTCTATGGTTAAACCCGCTGTACATTTTATTTTTTTTTAAAAATTTTAGGTATAAAAAATGGCTGGCTTATATATTGGCGGCACTTTTTATTATGAGTTTTCTTAATGGCAATGCATACCTGCTGCCACAGAGTATGCCGGTAAGATATTTTTCCTTTGGGTTTTTACTATTGCTCTTTGAAATGAAAAGTGGGTCGATTACCCGGAAGGTGGCATAATAAAATGAGCTATCAGTCAATTAATCTTCAGCCGATTTATTTTGTATAAAATGATCTTTAGGAAAAATTCCTGTATGGCTTGATTTTGGTTTTGTCAATATTTTTTTCTCTGCTACTTCTTGGATTGGCATTTCCGGATTTGATTTGGCGAATTCTATTTTATGCATGCTATACCGATACAATACTTCTACCTTATCTCGGGCCCAAGGTGTCCTTCTTAGGAATGCCAGACTGGATTTTATACTTGGCCTGCTTTTAAAACAATTGATAGAAACTTTCTCTGCCATTTTTTCCCAGCCAACATAGGTAGATAGGTCAATAAGCATCATTTCCAGTGTGATGCCATCCAGCGATTTTTTTTTCTTTTGTGGTTCACTATGTTTCATGTTTGTAAGCCCTGTGTGATATTCATAATATGTTGGTACAAAGGTAGTAAATTTTGGTAAAAATGGCACAGATGTTTTTGAAGTGGTCGGTCCCATCATTCACCTATTTTTTGTACTTTTGTAAAAATATTTATTGTTTTGCAAAACATCAGCACACTTATAGGTCCCATTGAAGGAGAAATACTTTCTGACGATTTATCGCTAGCACTGTATGCCACAGATGCCTCACTCTACCAAAAAAAACCCTTGCTTATCGCAGTGCCAAAGACGGAGGCAGATGTAAAGAAGATTTTAAATGTTGCGTATACCCATAAAATACCTGTGCTGCCTAGGGGTTCTGCCACCAGTCTTGCAGGACAGACAGTCAATACAGGTATTGTCATCGATTATTCTAAATATTTCAACAACATTATATCTATCAATGAGGCCGAGCAATATGCATTGGTTCAACCGGGTGTTATCCGGGACCAGCTCAACAAAGCTATTGCAAAATTCGGCCTGCATTTTGGTCCAGACCCTGCGACTTCAAGCCGGGCAAGTTTTGGTGGGATGATAGCCAATAACAGCTCCGGCACAAAAAGTATATTGTATGGTAAGACGAGTGACCATGTCATTGCATTAAAGATCATGACCACTACCGGGGAAATATTTACGCTAAATACAAAAAGTGAAGCAGACTATGATAAGGTATGCCGGCAAGACGATGAGGAAGGCCGTATCTATAGATCTATGCGTAAAGTTGTTTTTGAAAACGCAGCCGAAATCGAAGAAAGATACCCCAAAGTGATGCGAAGGGTAGGCGGGTATGCATTGGATGCTTTTATTGGTAGGGATGATTGGAATCTGTCCAATATAATTATAGGAAGCGAAGGCACATTGGCACAAATCTTGGAAGCAAAAATAAAGCTTACCCCTTTGCCAAAGTTCAACAATATGGTTATTGTCCATTACAACGATAGACTCCAAGGTATAGCTTCCGTCAAAAACATGATCCAATTTGGCCCGGCCGCCATTGAAATGCTTGACTTCAATGTTTTGGCGGGAAGCAAGACCAATACACTCACTAAAAAATATTACGATAGCATCATTCTTGGTGATCCGCAAGCTGTAATGACGGTAGAGTTTTATGGAGATACTCAGGAAGAGATCGACTCAAAGGCCAAAGCCCTTGTATCACAATTGGAAAATGTGCCCTCCGCGTATGCTTATCCCATTGTGCATGATAAAGCCAAAATAAAAGATGCCCTCGATCTTAGAAAAGATGGACTGGGGTTGATCATGGGAAAGCCGGGTATAAGAAAGCCTTTACCTTTTGTAGAAGATGCAGCTATACCTCTTGAACATCTGGCCGACTATATTGGTGAAGTAGAAACTTTTTGCAAACAACACGATTCCGACATTGTGCTATATGCACATGCCAGTGTAGGTGTCTTGCACCTAAGACCTACGATAGACCTCACCCATCAGGAGGATATTGACAAGATGAAAATGATATCTGACTACTGCTTTGACCTGGTACTCAAATACAAAGGCTCATGGAGTGGAGAACATGGCGATGGAAGAAACAGGAGTCCAAAAATGAAAGAATTCTATGGTGAAAAAATCTATTCAGCGCTAAAGGAAGTGAAACAAATATGGGATCCAAATAATATTTTGAATCCCAATATCATCATTGATGCAGAAGATATGAGGACTCACCTTAGGTACCATGACGACTACAAAGATCAGGATTACGACTTTGTGTATAAATACCGCCATGGGGGCAATTTTCATGAGCTTGTACACAATTGTAGTGGAGTAGGGGCTTGTAGAAATACCGAAGTAGGCACCATGTGTCCCAGTTTCAGAGCTACCGGCAATGAGGTTGATTCTACCAGAGGAAGAGCCAATGTGCTTAGATTGGCCATGAGTGGTCAGATGCATTTCGATGACCTTACCCATCCTGATGTGAAAGAAGTTTTAGATCTATGTTTGTCTTGTAAAGCATGCAAAACAGAATGTCCGTCAAATGTAGATATGGCCAAACTCAAGTCTGAAGTGCTGCAAATAAGGTATGACAGGAAAGGTTTTTCTTTGGCCGAAAAAGTGCCGCTCTTTGCAAGCAACTTATCTAAAAAGTTATCGGGCAATAGTGCACGGTTGGTAAATCCAATCTTAAATACCAGGGTAGTAAAATTTGTCAATGAAAAACTATTTGGTATTAGCAGACAAAGAAATCTTCCAAAATATGCCACGCAAAATTTAAGCGATTGGGCCAAAACAAACAACTTTTTTAAAGCCGAAAAGAGAGTGGTGCTTTTTGCAGATACTTACATCAATTATCACGAGACAGACCTTGGCATCGATACCATAAAATTATTGAACAAATGTGGATTTGAAGTGATAGTGGCTGATATAGGATGTTGTCAGCGGCCAAAGATCAGCAATGGGTTTTTAAAAGAAGCAAAAAAACACCTGGAGCCTCTTTCATTGAAACTCTTGGATTACATCAACCAGGGACTTAAAATTATCACTGTTGAGCCAAGTTGCACCACAGCATTAATAGATGACCTTCCCGATTTGATAGAGGATGCAGCTGTAGGTCAAAAAATAAAAGAAAATGTAATTCCTGCAGAAGTTTTTTTATTGGATATGGCAATGCAAAATCAGATCAACGGAAAATTGACCATGAAACAGAAAGAATACGTTCACCATGGCCATTGTCACCAAAAAGCGGTGTATGGCACACAAGCTGCCAATCAACTGCTTGTTTTGGCAGGAGGTCAGGGAAAGGAATTGGATACAGGTTGTTGTGGAATGGCAGGTGCATTTGGATATGAAAAAGAACATTATGATCTATCAGTAAAAATCGCCAATCAAAAATTGATTCCACAAGTCAATGCCAATCAAGACAAGTGTGTCGTCGCCAATGGCTATAGCTGTCGGCATCAGATCAGTGACCTGGCTGATGGTAGGAAGGCAATACATCTATTGAGTGTGTTGGATATAGAGTAGATTAAGTAATAGACCATTACAATTGGAGGTGGTGGTATTTCTTTTGCCAACTTTTTAAAATAGACTTAGCAGGATTAACAAGGACTTTCTTTTATGCTTATATTTACCAGATTTAAAACCAACTCCTATTGGACAAACCATATAAAATCCTAGGCGTAGATCCCGGTACAAATATCCTCGGGTATGCCATTCTGGAAATAGACAAAAGAAATGTCAAGATAGTTACTTTTGGTGTCATAAAACTTTTTAAGGAAGAAGACCAGCAGCACAAACTCAAAGAGATATTTTTGCAATTGCAGGAAATCATCGAGAACTTCTTGCCCAAACAACTTGCCATCGAAGCACCTTTTTATGGAAAAAATGTTCAATCCATGCTAAAACTTGGCAGAGCTCAAGGCGTGGCTATGGCTGCAGCCATTACAATGGGCTTGGATATATTTGAATATTCACCCAAAAAAATAAAACAATCCATCACCGGCAATGGCAACGCCTCTAAAGAACAGGTTGCTGCCATGCTTGAAAATATCCTGAAAGTTAAAATTACTTCCGAGTACAACGATGCTACCGATGCTTTGGCTACAGCTTATTGTCATTTCAACCAGACCGCCTTTTCAGGGGCTACTTCCTCCAAGAAAGTATCAGGGTGGAAAGAATTTATTGCACAAAATCCAAGTAAGTTAAAATAATAAGAAAATAAATTGTTAAGCAAAAACATCTTCTTTTGGGAAAAAAAATATTGATTGCAGACAAGGTTCATCCATTGCTGATTGATGGTCTGGAAGCCTTAGGCTATCAGGTGGATTACGACACTTCTGTTGATATGGCAACGCTTCCTGCTATAGTCCACAAATATGAAGGTATGGTGATCAATAGCAAAATAAGAATGTACAAAGAAACCATTGACCTGGCGCAAAATTTAAAATTTATAGGCAGACTGGGATCAGGCATGGAGATTATTGATGTCGAATATGCCAAATCCAGAGGCATAGTACCTATAAATTCCCCGGAGGGCAATCGAAATGCAGTTGCCGAGCACGCCATAGGAATGATTTTGGCGATGTACAATAATTTAATTTACGCAAATCAGGAAGTAAAGAATTTTGAGTGGAATCGGGAACAAAACCGGGGATTTGAATTAAAAGGTAAGACTGTGGGCATTATTGGACTGGGCAATACAGGGGAATGTGTGGCCAGAAAATTGTCGTCATGGGAGCTAAATATACTTTCTTATGACAAATACCGCAGCGAATACCCACCTGAATTGAGTTTTATTCAAAAAGTGGATTTAGAAGACATTTTATACGAGTCTGACATCATTACTTTGCATTTACCTTTGAATGAGGATACCAAAAACTTAGTCAATGAAGATTTTTTGCAAAAGTGTAAAAACAAACCATTGATAGTCAACACATCAAGAGGTGAAATAGTGGAGACAAAAGCAATATTGGCTGCAATTAAAAAGCAAATAATATTTGGAATTTGTCTTGATGTATTTGAAAATGAGAAGGTAGATACTTACACTGCTTATGAAAAAGAGATGTATGAGAGCCTTTTTCGAAATAAAAATGTACTTGTAAGCCCTCACATTGCAGGATGGACCAAAGAATCTCTTGAAGGTATAGCTAGCGTCCTTTTAGAGAAGATAAAAAAAGTAGTTTGTTAATAAAAAATTAACATTTTATTTTATTGAACTACTTAGTTTTATTACATTTGCCAGCCTTCAAGGAGCAAATTTTTATATTTTAACCACAAAGAAAGGAATATGGTATTTCATTCAAGCTTTAACACATTCAAAAAAAAACAACACATGAATAAACTATTACTTACAATTTGTCTATTGTTCATTGGCAGCCTAGTCATGGAAGCACAGACCTCTTTGGAAGGTAAAGTGAAGGACAAAGATTCAGGTGAGCCTATAATCTTTACGCCAGTGGCACTATACAAAAATGGGGTCCTTGCTACAAATGTTGAAACTGATGTAGATGGCAATTTTTTCTTCTCTGATATCGCCCCAGGTACCTACGACCTTGAAGTTAGTTATGTCGGATATGCTACCGCAAAGTTAAATGGAGTGCTTTGTAAAGCCAGCCAGACAACCAGAATTGTCATCCTAATGCAGGAAGAATCACAGGTGCTTGAAGGGGTAACGGTTACCGCTTATAAGGTACCGCTGATAGAAATTGACAATACAACCCAGGGAAATACTATAACTTCCGAGAAAATAGCCAATTTGCCACAGAAGAGTATAAATGGTATAGTAGCTAACTCTGCGGGAGTATCTTCAGCGGATGGTTCAACACCTAATTTGAGGGGTTCCAGAAACAACGAAACCATTTATTTTATTGATGGTATCAGGACAGGAGGCACAATTCCTCAGTCAGAAGTTGATCAATTGCAATTGGTAACCGGGGGTATTGAAGCCAAATATGGTGACGTTTCAGGAGGGGTCATTTCTCTTACTTCTAAAGGTCCATCACAAAAATTTTCAGGCGGTATTGAAGCTGAAACTTCCCAATTGACAGATAAATTTGGCTATAACTTATATTCTGGAAATTTTTCTGGTCCTATATTAAAAAATAGCAAAAACAGGTCTATTCTTGGATTTAGGGTATCCGGACAGTATACCAATATCAAGGACAATAATCCATCTGCTATAGGTGTTTCCAGAGCTCCACTAGATGTCATTAAAAGCCTGGAGGAAAACCCTTTCTACAATTTCGGCACTTCAAGTTTGCCAAGCGCTGAATTATTGAGGTCAAAAGATGTTGGCAAACCGTTTAACGCAAGACCCAACGATGACAATGTAAACATCAACCTTACCGGTAAACTTGATGCTAAAGTTAGCAATAATATAGATGTTTCTCTTTCGGGTAATTATGAAAAAAACAAAGATAGATTTACCCCTGGAAGTAGTGGTATAAACAATTCACCAAGTTCATGGGCTTTCTTGAATTGGAACAACAATCCTTATAACAATTCTGATCGTGTAAGACTAAATTTCAGATTGAAGCATAAACTTGGAAAACAAGCAGATCCTGACAATCCGGTGGAAGGGGACAAAACTGCCTCGAGCTCATTGATAAGGAATATATCCTATACACTATTGGTCGGTTTTGAAAGAGGAAAAGGCAAACAGCAAGATTTTAGACATGAAGACAATTTCTTTGACTATGGTTACTTTGGCAATTATCCAGCTACTTTTAGACCTGCAGTAGGTGTGGTACAAACACCTGATGGTTTTAGCAGACAACATTTAGGATACATAAGAGTTCCGGGAGACTTTGCCCCTGATCCAAATGTCAATCCTATATTGGCCAAGTACCAAAATCAGACAAATGGTGTATTGACGCAAGCCAAAGCTTCCGTATGGAGTAATTTGTTTGCAAATGTAGGACAGGTGTATAATAGTTATGCAAAATCAGAAGATGACCTTTACACTTTTAATTTTTCTACAGGCCTTGACCTTGTGCCGGGCAGTTCAGAAAAAGGAAGGCACAGCATACAATTTGGGTTTATTTACGAACAAAACATAAATAGATCTTATTCTTTAAGGCCTTTTTCATTGTGGAGAAATGCTGATTTATTGGTCAATAATCCATTGTCATTGGCTGAGGTGGACAAATCAGCTTTTAAATTAATTGATGAAAATGGGGATTCAATCTTCTACCCGGTTTACGAAAAAGACGCACAAAATAAATTCTTTTTCAAAATTAGAGAAAAACTCAATGTTGGCGAAAGAGAATTTGTCAATGTGCATTCTTTATCTCCGGATCAACTTTCATTGGATATGTTTTCTTCAAGAGAATTGGCAGATTTGGGTTTGGTTGACTATAGGGGATACGATTACTTAGGCAATAAAACAACAGGCAACATTAGCTTTGAAGATTTCTTCACAGCCAAAGACGCTGATGGCAGAAGATCATTTCCGGTGGCGCCATTTACTCCAATTTATGCTGCAGGGTACATTCAGGATAAATTTTCCTATAAGGATATCATCTTTAGATTGGGTTTGAGGGCCGATTATTATGATGCCAATACAAAAGTATTCAAGGACCCTTATGCCATTTATGATATTGAGAGTGCTGAACAATTTTTCATAAGAAATTCTGATAAACAAAAACCAGGGTCAATTGGTGACGATTATAAAGTTTATGTCAAAGGCAGTGAGTCAAATGACATAATTGGGTACCGTAAAGGGGATCAATGGTATGAACCAAACGGGACAGCAGTTTCAGGTGGAAATGTATTATTCAATGGTGGTGTCGTGTATCCTTCTTATGTGGGAAGAGATGCAGGAAGGGTATTGGATATTCAAGATCCGGCATTCAAGCCTGAGTATTCTTTTGATGATTACAAACCTCAGTTAAACCTTATGCCGAGATTGGCATTCTCCTTTCCGATTTCAGAAGAAGCTGGTTTTTTTGCTCATTATGATGTATTGTACCAAAGGCCTCCATCAAACTCTACATTGACGGCATTGGATTATTTCTATTTTAACAATGCGAGTAACTCTGTCCAGGACAACCCAAACCTTAGACCGGTAAGAACAGTAAGTTATGAAGCGGGATTCCAGCAAAAAGTCTCACAATATTCTGCTTTGAAAGTAAGTGCTTATTACAAAGAAAACAAAGACTTAATTCAAAGAAGGGTTTATACAAATATTCCAGCGCCAATTACAACTTATGAAACGTATGGTAATTTAGATTTTGGTACTACCAAAGGATTCAGTTTTCAATTTGACAAAAGAAGAACCAACAATTTAGAGTTTGGTGCTACCTATACTTTGCAATTTGCCGATGGATCGGGGTCTGATGCCAATTCTTCCGGTGGTATAAATAACAGAGGAATTATAAGAAACTTGAGTCCATTGTCTTTTGATGAAAGACATAGGTTTACAGCCAATATTGATTACAGATACGAATCGGGCAAAGCTTATGACGGGCCAGTAATTGCTGGATTGGACATTTTTGCCAATACAGGTATCAACCTCAATGCAATAGCCGTTTCTGGTCAACCATTTACCAGAAATCAAAACCCAAGCCAATTCGGAGGGGCAGGATTTACAGGCGCTATCAATGGGTCAAGACTTCCTTGGAACTTCAAAGTAGACTTGAGGATAGACAAAAGATTTACACTCAATACCTCAGGCGAAGGAAAACATAAATTGGAAGCCAATGTTTATTTAAGGGCAGAAAACTTGCTTGACGCCAAGAATGTAAATGGGGTATATGGTTTTACAGGTGACCCTGACAACGATGGCTATCTGTCATCGTCATTTGGACAAGACCGATTGAATGATATTAAATCCAGTGGCAAAAACACAGAGGCATTTCTGGATGCATATTCATGGAGATTGATTGCCCCGGGTAATTATTTCTTTCCCAGAAGAATGTATTTAGGTGTAATTTTTAATTTATAATTAATAAATCGAAAAAAAGAAGAAAATGAAATATAGTAATATTAAACTCGTTTGCGTAATGTTGCTGATCACCTCAGCATCTTCTTGGGCAAATATTGATCCAAGGCATTCTAAAAAACCGTCAGGTCAGGTTGAAAACAGGGCTGTATGCAGACCAGGCATAGCTGAAATTGATATGGATGTCAACAACGTAAGAGCCAGGTTGAGAACTGGTGGCGACGTATGGTGGGATGGATCCAGTGGATTATATGTAGTACCAAAACCAGCGCCAGGGCAACCTGCGGTATCATCGATTTTTGCTGGTGGTGTATGGGTAGGTGGAAAAGATGCCGCTGGAAATTTAAAGCTTGCAGGCGTAACTTATAGAAGTCTTACGGATAACTTTGACTGGTTTCCTGGCCCGCTGGATGACAGTGGCCAGACCGATGAACCTCTATGTAAGAATTGGGATCGATTTTTTGTAACTACAGGCAAGGATGTACGTGCCCACATTGCAGCTTATGACAAATGTGCTGGGGGTGGATGTGAATTTAGTTGCGATTCCGTACCTGAAAGTATTTTATATTGGCCGGGTCAAGGCAATCCATACTGGAATGAAAAATATGATTTTCCCCTTCCTGACCAATCGCTTGGTGCATTTTGGGATGAAGATGGCGATGGATCTTACGATCCTTGTAAAGGCGATTTCCCTACTATTGAAATCCGGGATTGCGGCGCTGCCTCCAGAGCCAAAGCGAAGGAATTGGTGCCAGACGAAATGGTTTTTTGGATATACAATGACAATGGAGGCATACATAGACTTACTGCCGGAGATGCCATCCAAATGGAAGTACAAGTGCAGTCATTTGCTTACTCTACCAATGACGAAATCAATGACATGACATTTTACAGATACAAGCTTCTGAATAAAGCGGACTCTGATATTATTGATTGTTACTTCGCAATGTGGGTAGACCCTGATTTGGGTTGTTACCAGGATGACTTTGTAGGTTGTGATATGACTATAGTAAATGGTGAGCCAAGAAGTTTGGCATATACTTATAACGAAGATGGTGTGGATGGATCCAATGGCTCCAGTTGTGCTGGGGGATTAAATACTTATGGAGATAGAATACCGATGATTGGTACCGACTACTTCAGAGGCCCAAGAGGCCCTAAAGTATTTTGTAGAGACAAAGACGGAAAGCAAATTTTCAACCAAGATGGTACTCCTTGCCTTAAAGACCCTAAGCCAGGCACTGGGGATATAGATGTTCTGGTAGAATTGGGAATGACTTCTTTTATTTATACAAATAACTGTGGTGCAGGAGCATTTGACCCGGCAACATGTGATCCTGCGGATAGAGACCTACCATTTTATAACAACTTAAGGGGACTATGGGTTACAGGTGATGCAATGACCAGAGGGGGTACAGGATATAATCCGGAAAGCACTGATACCGTAAAATATGCAGTATCTGATGCGCCTAATTTAGTAACAGGTTGGTCTATGTGCACAGCTGGTTTTGGGGTAGGAGATAGAAGAACACTCCAAGCAACCGGCCCTCTTTTATTACAACCTGGCGCTATCAATGAATTGATCATAGGCGCAGTATGGGTGCCTGATGTAGATCATCCATGCCCGAATATTGAAAAAATACAGAATGCAGATGACGTAGCTCAGGCTTTGTTTAATAATTGCTTTGACATCACTGATGGTCCTGATGCACCGGATATTACGGGTGTTGAGTTGGATAAGCAATTGATTCTTACCTTAACAAATGATGAGCAAGGTTCTAACAATAAATTTTTATTGTATGAAGAAAACGATTTAAGGACAAACAACGACACGGTTAAATATAAATTTGAAGGTTATAAGGTATTTCAATTGGCAGATGCAAGTGTCACTGCGCAAGAATTGAGCGATGTTTCTAAAGCCAGATTGATTCTTCAAACAGATTTGAAGAACAAAGTGTCAGAAATTTTCAATTGGACAGCCAGTAAAAATCCAAACGGGGGCACAGTAGAGCAGCCTAACCTAGTATGGTCTTATGTAAGAAAAGTACAGGGCGCCAATAAGGGATTACAAACTACATTTAGTGTATTGGAAGACCAATTTGCCAAAACTGACCGAAGATTGGTAAATCATAAGCAGTACAATTTTATGGTAATTGCCTATGCCCATAATGACTATTTGGCTTTCAACCCAGAGTCAGCATTGGGTCAAAAGACCCCTTATCTGGAGGGAAGAGGTAACATTAGAACTTACTCCTATACCCCAAGGCCTATAGTCTATGATAACTTGAATTCATTTTACGGAGATGGTGTAACCATCACTCGTTTGTCAGGTCAGGGATCAGGAAGTAATTTCCTTGATGTTTCAAAAGAAACGAGAGAAGCATTGGCAAAAGGCACCATTACTGATGGCAGGATTCCTTACCTTGATGGGGCCGGTCCTGTAAATGTTAAGATATTCAATCCTTTAGAGGTACAAGATGGCAAGTACAGATTAGATGTAAAAGGAAGTTTTGACTCAAATTCAAAAGTATGTGCGTTAAAATCTGATGCCGTTTATACAGTTACAGATATAGCGAGTAACCAAGTCATAGCCTCAGAGACATCATTGAGACAACTCAATGAGCAAATTATGTACAAACGTGGTTTTTCTGTATTAATGGGACAAACCGACGAACCAGGCGTGTTGTCGGGTAAAGGTGAAACCAATGGGGCTATCGGACAAGTGCTAGATTACGCTGACAAAGGAGGTTCTGTTTGGTTGAATGCATTGGTAGATGGAGACAATGGATTGAACTCACAAATAGGGCCACAGCTTAGTGCCTTATTTGACCCGGTAGCCACCACTACTCTGGATCCAGAAAATAAACTTGGTAAAATGGGCAGTGGTCATTTCTTCCCCTTTATGCTGGCTAGATATATACCTAGTGACAATCAACCTTTGGCATTTTTATCTCCGGCTTCAAGAGAAGCACATCCTGTACTATTGGATCAAACCTCAGGTACGTTGAAATTGGCGGATTTAAACAATGTGGATATTGTTTTTACTCCGGATAAATCATTATGGAGCAGATGTATCGTAGTAGAAACAGCTTCATCAAGTTATACAATGGATGCTGGTGTAACCACAATCGATGGGTGTAAAACATTGGAAGTAAGAGAAACACCTTCTGTTGGTAAAGATGGAAAGCCGGATGGATCCGGTACCAAAGGACTTAGCTGGTTTCCTGGTTATGCAGTAGATGTTGAAACGGGACAAAGGTTGAATATCTTTTTTGGTGAAAACTCAGTTTTCAGAGGCGAAACAGCGCAATACCTGGAATTATTGCCTGGCGAAAAGGAAGATTATTGCTATGACATGATATTCAATCCATCATCAAGATTGATTTCAGGTCAAAATATAAGTAGTCCGGCACAAGTGGCCTTGATTCAGATTGCAGGTGGGCAGCATTTTATATATGTGACAAGACAAAAATACGATGAGTGTGCCCAATTGGCTACCAGATTGAAAAAAGGAACATCTGCTTTTGCTAAGAGGGATCCTCTTGGCACAGTAACATGGACTTGTGTTCCGCTATCTGCAGCTAGCTTCCCCATGAAATCAATAGAGGAAGGGTTGATACCAAATGAATTGACGGTAAAATTAAGGGTCAACAATAGCTACAACAGAGAAAGAAAACTTGTGGACATAGCTAAATTTAAAACATGTGACACGGAACCTACATTGCCTGCATATGAATTTGAGATTAACGGAAAGCAAAAACTTGATCTGGCAAAAGAGGAATATAAAGGTGCTTTGGCCAATGTCAATGTGGTGCCAAATCCTTATTATGCGTATTCTGCATATGAAACTTCTCAATTTGTCAATACTGTTAAAATTACCAATCTTCCGGAAAGAGCTATTTTAACTATTTACAGTTTGGATGGTAAGTTTATAAGAAAATTCAACAGAGAAGAAAGACCGGGTAGAAATGGAGGAAATAATCCGGCTAATAGTACCACGCAAGTCAAGCCTGACTTGGATTGGGACATGAAAAATTTTCAGGGAATACCAGTGGCAAGTGGTGTGTATCTAATTCATATAGTAGCGCCAGAGTTGGGAGAAGAGAGAACCATTAAGTGGTTTGGTATCAATAGAAAATTTGATCCGACTGGTTTATAATAAAAAAAGAAGGTGGGTCTTTTATGGCCCACCCATTTTTCTACACTATAAAAACTAAAATTTATGACTAATAAAATTTACAAAATAAACTTTACACTTTGTTTAATTGCCTTTTCGTCTATCCTATCATTTGCAGGAAATCCAGATAGACAAGGCGAGGCAGGAGCGAGCGAATTACTCATTAACCCATGGGCAAGAAGTGCTGGAGTACATACATTAAATACTTCGTCCATTTCAGGTGTAGAAGCTATGCGATTGAATATTGCAGGTTTAAGCAGGATGACCAAAGGAGAATTTGCAGTTACCAATTGTAGATTGTATGAAGGTTCTAGTCTTCAAATGACAGAAATTGCTTTTGGTACAAAATCCGGTAAAAATGGAGCCTTCGGACTCACTTTAGCCTCAATGAATTTTGGCAAAATACCGGTGACTACAGTTAATTCACCTGAAGGAACCGGTGAAAATTTTTCACCAAATTTTTTCCATCTAGGGATTGGTTATTCTTATATGTATGACAATAAAATATCTGTGGGACTTTTGCTAAGGGGTGTATCTGAATCTATCTCAAGTGCATCCGCATTTGGGTTTGCTATTGATGCAGGTGTCCAATATGTAAATGGACCCCAGGAAAACTTTAGATTAGGCATTTCTTTAAGAAATACAGGTTCACCTATGATATTTGGAGGAGAAGGACTTTCTGTCAATACTGCCAACATTGATCCTGCAGGGGGAACTACTTACAATCTTACCTATGATCAAAGGGCCGAAGATTTCGAATTGCCTTCAATGTTAAACATAGGTACTTCATATGATGCCTACTTTAATGTAGAAAAAAAGGATTTTGTGAGAATTATGGGCAATTTCACCTCCAATGCTTTTTCCAAAGATCAATTAGGAATAGGAGCTGAATTGTTTTTTAGAGAAAGGATAATAATAAGAGGTGGTTATAAAGTCAATTATGGCAAATCTTCATCAAGTATAGGTGAAGAATTGTACACTGGCTTAGCAGGTGGTATTTCTTTGCTTTTTCCCACGAGAAAAGAAGGATCCAGTGCTTTTGGCATCGATTATGCGTATAGGGCAACCAATCCATTTAGAGGAACACACAACTTAACGGTAAGGTATCAATTTTAATCAATTTTATGATTTTAGTTGAAAACGAATATAAATTGGCCTTAAAAAATAATACTTAGCAGGATTATTCAATTAAATTCAGTTTTTTCTCTGTAAAAATTAATTTAATTAAAAACATGGGAAGATTTCGGTATTAAAAGAAAACAAAAATATACCGTTTAAAATTTGTCTTGGATTCATATTTTCACTAATTTTGTACCTTAGTAAAAGAGAACGTTTTTATCTTAATGGTAAAAACGTTCTTTTTTTATTGTATTGATTAAATCTTTAAACATGTCAGGAATATCTTATTTTACACAGGAAGGCTACGATAGGCTAAGAGCAGAACTAGACAAGCTTAAGTCCAAAGGAAGACAGGAAGTTGCTAAAGCTATTGCTGAAGCGAAGGAGAAAGGAGACCTTTCAGAAAATGCTGAATATGATGCAGCCAAGGATGCTCAAGGAATGCTGGAGTTGAAGATCAATGAAATGGAAAAAGCACTTGCAGGAGGAAGAATTATAAGTGAATCTGAACTCGATTCTTCAAGGGTTACAATTCTCTCATCTGTAACTATGAGAGATATTAAAACAAATAAGGAGTTTGTTTATAAACTTGTAGCTGAATCTGAAGCTGATTTGAAATTAAAAAAGATTTCCATTAACTCTCCTATTGGACAAGGTCTTCTTGGTAAATCGGTCGGTGATATAGCAAAGATTACTACGCCAAACGGATCATTGGATTTTGAAGTAATCAATATATCATTAGATTAATGGCATCAATTTTCACCAAAATCGTTTCAGGAGAAATCCCTTGTTTTAAAATTGCCGAGGATGACAATTTTCTCGCATTTTTGGATATTAATCCGCTTAAAGACGGCCATACGCTGGTTATACCCAAAATTGAAATAGACTACATTTTCGACATGGATGATGCAGGCTTGGCAGCTATGATTGTGTTTGCTAAAAAAATAGCGAAAGCAATTGAGAAATCTGTAACTTGCAAGAGAATTGGCGTCACTATAATAGGCCTGGAAGTGCCTCATGCTCATATACACCTCATCCCTATTGAATCAGTATCAGATATAAACTTTAGTAAAGAAAAGATGTCCAGAACAAAAGATGAACTGCTGCAACTTGCTTCGAAGATAGCTTCACAGGTAGAATTTTAATCTCCACTCTTGAAAATTGCCATAAACACTCGATTTCTGCTGCCTGGGCGAATGCAGGAGGGGATTGGCAGATATACTTACGAAATCTCGAAAAACCTCGTATTGTCTCACCCTGAACATGAATTTTACTTTTTTTTTGATAGACCGTATGATGAAAGGTATGTATTTGCAAAAAATGTGCATCCTGTCGTAATAAGACCTGCGGCAAGACACGCAATATTGTTTTGTTTGTGGTTTGAGTTGCAGGTGCCCAAATACCTAAAGAAATATGGGATTGACATATTTTTTTCAACAGATAATTTTTTAAGCTTACATACTGATTGTATAACTATTCTTGCGATACACGATCTGGCGTATTTGCATATTCCAGAAACTATTCCATTCTCGTCAAGGCTTTACTATCAGTACTTCATGCCAAAATTTTTGAAGAAAGCGGATTACTTATTGCCTGTATCCAATGCTGTGAAAGAGGATATTTTGAAAAATTATAGTATCAATGAGAAAAAGATTTCGGTTGTGTACAATGCCTTATCCTCTTCTTTTTTAGGTTTAGACCATAATATGAATATAAAAAAAGAAGATTATTTTGTCCTTGCAGGGTCCATTAATCCTAGGAAAAATACCTATAAAACACTCAGCGCATTTGATAAATTTTGTAAAC
>JAYUTD010000033.1:0-16105 GCA_043755305.1 Saprospiraceae bacterium | reverse complement strand
AGTTGAATCGAGTTACACTTCAGTTGAATCGAGTTACACTTCAGTTGAATCGAGTTATGCTTCAGTTGAATCGAGTTATGCTTCAGTTGAATCGAGTTACACTTCAGTTGAATCGAGTTACACTTCAGTTGAATCGAGTTATGCTTCAGTTGAATCGAGTTACGCTTCAGTTGAATCGAATTATGATTTAAGAAATCGAGTTATACTTCAACGTAATCGAGTTATACTTTAAGAAATCGAGTTATACTTTAATACGGTTGTTATCCCTGCAACGACATCGGGTTTTGTATCAAATAAATTCCATTATTTCGCGAATTTATGAGAATGTTAGAAAAAGTGTGTCAGGAAAAGTGTATCAACAAAAAAAAAGCAGGGCTACTTTTGCGTGCACCCTGCTTTTTGAATTTTATACCATGAATGTATTAAAGATCAAACCTGCCAAGATTCATCACCTTAGTCCACGCTGCTACAAAGTCTTTCACAAATTTACCCTGTGCATCGCTGCAAGCATAAACCTCAGCGATTGCTCTAAGTTCTGAATTCGATCCAAAGATAAGGTCTACCCTACTGCCTTTCCACTTAAGTTCACCAGTAGTTCTATCGCGTCCTTCAAAGGTATCTTGAGTGTCCTGCATGGAATTCCACGTGGTGCTCAAATCAAGCAAATGGACAAAAAAGTCATTGGTAAGTGCCTCCGAACGCTTGGTGAACACACCATTTTGAGAATGGTCATAGTTTGTATTTAATACACGCATACCGCCTATGAGAACCGTCATTTCGGGTGCTGTCAAGTTGAGCAACTGAGCTTTATCCAGCAACAATTCCTCAGCGGATGCAATTTGTCGGCCTTTTATATAATTGCGAAAACCATCTGCTGCCGGTTCGAGTACGGCAAAAGATGCCACATCGGTCTGCTCCTGCGTAGCATCGCCACGACCTGGCGTAAATGGTACGACTACATCAAGCCCTGCATTTTTTGCAGCCAATTCAATACCGACACAGCCACCCAATACAATAACATCCGCCAGTGAAATTTTTTCATTGTCTGGTTGCGCATTGTTAAAGGCTGTCTGCACGCTTTCCAAAGTTTCCAAAACATTGGCTAGTGAAGTTGGGTTGTTGACCTCCCAATATTTTTGTGGGGAAAGGCGCAATCGTGCCCCATTTGCACCACCTCGTTTATCCGAACCTCTAAAAGTGGAAGCAGAAGCCCAAGCAGTTGATACCAATTGAGATACAGTAAGGCCTGATGCAATTATTTTCTCTTTGAGTGCTTTGATGGTATTTTCATCTATTGATTTATAGGTCACCGCCGGAATAGGGTCTTGCCATATAAGTGCTTCTTTTGGTACTTCCGGTCCAAGATACCTGGTAATTGGCCCCATGTCCCTGTGTGTAAGTTTAAACCATGCACGAGCAAAAGCATCCGCAAACTGATCTGGATTGTCTAAGAAACGCTTTGAAATAGGGCCATAGATAGGATCAAATCTCAATGCAAGATCCGTGGTCAGCATTACTGGTGTATGGCGCTTGGTTGGATCATGGGCATCAGGTACTGTATCTGCACCCTTACCATCTTTTGGGATCCACTGATGTGCACCGGCCGGACTCTTTGTCAATTCCCATTCAAAGCCAAATAAATTTAAAAAATAGTCATTGCTCCATTTGGTAGGCGTTGTAGTCCATGCTCCTTCCAGGCCACTGGTTATTGTATTGCCACCATTGCCACTATTGAAAGTGTTTTTCCATCCAAGTCCTTGCTCTTCAATACCCGCAGCGGCAGGTTCCCGCCCTACATATTTAGCAGGATCAGCAGCGCCGTGTGTTTTGCCAAATGTATGTCCACCGGCGATTAGGGCCACAGTTTCTTCGTCATCCATGGCCATACGTCCAAAAGTTTCACGGATGTCTTTGGCTGAAGCTAGTGGATCAGGGTTGCCGTTTGGTCCTTCAGGATTTACATAAATCAAACCCATCTGTACAGCCGCAAGTGGATTTTCCAATTCACGGTCTCCGGTGTATCTCTTATCGCCCAGCCATTCCGTTTCTGATCCCCAGTAAATGTCTTCTGCAGGCTCCCATACATCTTCTCTGCCACCGGCAAAACCAAATGTATTAAAGCCCATAGACTCTAGCGCACAATTGCCGGCAAGAATCATAAGGTCTGCCCATGATATCTTTTTTCCGTATTTCTGCTTGATTGGCCACAAAAGCAGCCTTGCTTTATCCAGATTTGTATTGTCAGGCCAACTATTGAGTGGGGCAAATCGCTGCATGCCTGATCCGCCACCTCCCCGGCCATCAGAAATTCGGTACGTACCTGCACTGTGCCATGCCATACGAATAAAAAGCGGTCCATAGTGCCCATAATCTGCCGGCCACCATTCCTGGGATGTGGTCATTAGGTCGAAGATGTCTTTCTTCAGTGCCGTATAATCAAGGCTTTTGAACTCCTCAGCATAATTATAAGATTCATCCATAGGATTTGAGTTGGATGAATGTTGTCTAAGTATGTTCAATTTCAATTGATTGGGCCACCAATCGCGGTTTTTTGTACCTGCACCGGAAGGCTTGATCAACGTCCCGCCCATGAAAGGGCATTTGGCTTCACTGTTTGTGTCAGTAATATTATTGTTTTTTTCCATTTTAAGAATGATATTTTATTTTCGTAAATTATAAAGACGAAATTAGTAAAATAGTTTAATCCTTTTGCAATTTGTTTAATGATGTTCATCGCATTCAAAAATTCTGTTGTTTTGTTGTTTCCTATAGGCTCAAGCATGTCAAAAATAAACACCTGAAATTGCCTAAAAGCATTTCCTAAAAGAAAAAAACACCGGTATAAATGTCGGAATTTTTTAAATGGTTTGGAATTGTTATGTTCGTCAATTAATAATAGATTGTTTTATGTTAAGGATCCCATTCCTCAATAATAATGTTTTGATAAAGTAGATTAAAAAACATAGCTTCAATTGCCGATAGAAAAATAGCTTTGAAGCCCTTTTTTATACGACAAACACTTATTCACTATCTGCTAATAAACACTGGAGCAACGCAAATCATTTTTTTTCGAAAAGAAAATGGCTATGAAGGCTTATTCCATTGCAAAAATTTAAATATCGTTTGAAGTAAATTGGTTAAATTTACGAAATAAAAAGAATATGGCAAATATTCGTGCGGTAATAGTGTATGATGAGCCCAATGGACAAAAGGATCTCGAAAACATGCTTTTTCAGGAAGCCCCGGAAATTGATCTGGTGGGCACATCATCTACTGCAAATCATGCGATAGAGATTATAAAAAAGAAACAACCCAACCTATTGTTTTTAGACATTTCCGCTTCAGATGGTGCATGTTTTACAGTGCTTAAGAACACTGAGTCGCAAGATTTTGATGTTATTTTTGTTTCTAGCCACGACAATTATATGATGCAGGCAATTCAGTTTTGCGCTATTGCTTATGTCCATAAACCTATAAATTCAGTAGATTTGTCCAAAGCCATAGAAAACGCCAAGTTTCGTTTTGATAAAAAAAACAATGAGCAGCCCGCCCACTACTTAAAAGAAAACGCCAGACATACCGGAATGCACAATCGAATAGCCATTCAAACTTCAGAATCTGTAGAATTTATTCTTGTAAGTGAGATTATAAGATGTGAAGGTTTTGAAGGCTATACCAAAGTAATCATTCAAGACCATAAGATTATACTCAGTTCTTATAACCTGGGTGTGTTTCGCCATCTATTGGAAGCGCACGGATTTATGGATATCCATAAATCGCACCTCATCAATCCCTACCACATACTGCGTTATGATAAAGAGGGTATGGTGACACTTTCAGATCTCTCCACTGTACCGGTAAGTAGAAGAAAAAGGACAGATTTTTTGAGACAATTAAAGCGGTGGTAATGCTATTAAAAGAAATTATTGCTTTATTCCAAACAAAGATTTTTACCTAAAACCCAATTTTTACGACCGTTAATCAGATATACTGCACCGATAATCCGAAGAAGAAGTCTTTTCCAGAATTTAACTATTTATTTGTGTATTATTCAAAATATTAAAAATTATCAAATGAAAAAATTGTTATGCTCTTTAGTATTTATGGCTTTGACGTTAGGAATGGTAAGTGCCCAAAAAGCCAAAACGGATGCCAATACGACCGACAAAATGAAAGCAGAAAATGCTGAATCTACCACCAAAGTAAAAGGTTATCCGCCAAATGGCTACCCTTGCCTGGATTGTATCCCATGTGTGTCAACAGGCAAAGCAACCGAATATTGCGCTGCTGACAAATCAAAAAAAGTAAAACCTCATCCACAAGCTCTTGAATTAGGGTTTGTGTATTCTGCAGGAAAAATGGTATCCGTAGATGCTTATATGAAAGATGAAGCTGTTATGGAAAAATTGACTGAACTTGGAGTTTCTACAAGCAAGCAAAAGGTACAATGTTCTTGCGGAAAAGCAGTCTATGGCAAAGACGTTTCAGCATGCAGCAGAATTTGCGAATTCCTAAGAGGCGGCACAGTAGCAAAATAATTTTGCTATCCCTTTCGGAAAAAAAGGAAATCCTTACACTTTAAAAAATCAATTTTAAAGCGTAAGGATTTCTTTTTTAATATAACAATAAGCAATGGAGATTTCTAAGATTTGTGTTGTTGTGGTTTATTACAGTTTTCAAACAAATACTATTAGCAAGATTCGGGTTTTATTTGGACAAATTTCAGTTGATCTTTGCCTAAAATAAATTGAATACCAATGACAGATCAACAAAACATAAATTACCAAAGAATTGCTGAAGCCTTAGCACACATTCAGACAAACTTTAAACAACAACCTACGCTTGACGAAATTGCAAAGAAAGTCAATCTAAGCCCTTTTCATTTTCAACGAATATTCAGTGAGTGGGCGGGTACGAGTCCTAAAAAGTTTTTACAATATACTACAGTTGAATATGCAAAATCACTATTGAAAAACAACAAAGCAACGCTATTTGAAACCGCTCATGAGGCTGGATTATCAGGCACAGGGAGACTGCACGACCTGTTTGTCAACATAGAAGGCATGACACCTGCCGAATATAAAAACGGAGGAAAAAATCTATCCATTAATTATAGTTTCGCAGAAAGTCCATTTGGGAATATATTGGTAGCTTCAACGTCGAAAGGCATTTGCTATATGGCCTTTGCCGATCATGCAGAGCAAGCCTTTACCGCATTGCAGGAACACTTTCCCAACGCTGAATTTAAGCAAATGGTAGATTTAATGCAGCAAAACGCATTATATATTTTCATGTATGATTGGACAAAACTTCACAAAATAAAGCTCCATTTGAAAGGGACAGATTTTCAAATAAAAGTTTGGCAAACACTTTTGAAAATACCTATGGGCCGGCTTACCTCTTATGGCGAAGTAGCAAGTATAATTGGACAGCCAACTGCGTCAAGAGCAGTCGGTACAGCCATTGGCAATAATCCGGTTGCCTATTTGATTCCTTGCCATAGAGTCATTCAAGCCAATGGCAGTATAGGCGGCTACATGTGGGGCAGTCCTAGAAAGACAGCCATCATTGGCTGGGAAGGTGTAAAAACAACCATAGACGCAATTTAGCAAGTTTCGGGTTTTAATGCAGTGAATTTAACTCCACCTTTGTATTCTAAAAATATAAAAATGAAGACATTTATTTTAATCCACGGGTCGTGGCACAGTGCCTGGAATTGGCATAAAGTTATCCCCATTCTGGAAAAAGAAGGAAATTGTGTAAAAGCAATTGATTTGCCCGGAATGGGCCGGGATAAAACGCAGATCACCGAGGTAAAATTTGAGACCACAGTACAAAAAATAGGTGCTTTGATAGATCAAATTAAAGGCAAAGTCATCCTTGTAGGGCATAGTAAAAATGGCACAATAATTTCCCAGGTTGCTGAATACTGGCCGCATAAAATAGAAAAATTAATCTATTTGGCAGCTTACCTTATTCCCAGTGGAAGCACCCAAAGTACCTATTCGGCCCTGGATACAAATGGGGTATTGAAACCATACGTAACAAAGTTTCCTGAATTGAATGCACACATTTTACAAACCAAAATTTACAAAGAAGGTTTGTACCACGATTGTGAAGATACCATTACTGAATTGGCAAAATTACTTTTGAGCCATGAGCCAATGGAATCCGCCAATGCTGTTTTACAATTGACTGAAAATAATTTTGGCAGTGTCCGAAGATTTTACATTGAATGCACGGAAGACAGAGCTGTCACTCCTTTTATTCAACAAAAAATGTATACAGAAACCAAATGCGAAAAAGTGTATACAATGCATACAAGTCACTCACCCTTTTTTAGCAAGCCGGAGCAATTGTGTGAGATTTTTCTGGAAATAGCTTCATTATAGACAACATATCAAAATAAAGAAAGCAGTTTTTTTAGAGATTTCAATTGGTTAATAGTAATCATTGCATTTAAATAAAATGCCTATTGGAAAAAATCCAATAGGCATAAATTAGATTGTTCAACGAAAAGCATAAAGTGTAGTGCCTTAAGTTATCCATTATTTTATATCACAAAATACTTTATTTCTTCCAGCCTAGCCACCAACCAATGACAGCACCTACTACTGCTACATACAAGGTATTAAGGGCAACATCTATAGCTACATCTTGTAATGTATACATGTTGGTCATTGCAAAAAATCCAGTATCATAAGCCAAACTGATCAAAAAAGCCATTATTGCGCCTGCACTTGCTCCACCTTGCCATGTAGAAACATTTGCCCATTGGACAAAGACATAAGCCAAAAACAAGCCCCATACAAGATTGGATACCACCATGGCCCACATGACCATGTCTTCTTGTGGCTTCATTACACAACTCATACCTGCGGGCATCTGCCCTTTGAGTAATATGCCAAAAACAAGCCAGCCAAAAAAGAAAGCAAAAATACCGCCTACTAAGCCGGAAATAAGAATTCTGTTTGTGTTCATTACATGTAAAATTTAAAGATTAATAAATATAATACCGCAAGTGCATACTTGCACCTTATTTAATCTTGAAGGGGATAAGTTACATGAGATTTAACATACAAATTTAATAAATATATAATACATTGTATCATTTGATTGACTTATTTTGAAATTAATTTCGTAAATAAGTCCCAAATAGTTGATTTGACCAAAGTAAGTTTGTTTTTTTTATTTAAAAGTGACACTTTAGATCGAATTTATAGTGTAAAAAAATAATGAAACCGAAAATAAAGCAAAAGCCTGATATATTTGTAGCATAAATAACCCTTAAATAATTAAAGAAATGACCATCAATCAAAACTCTACTATCTCTGAAATAAAAGCCTGGCATACTTTTTTAGACCAACAAGGATTTACTGTTGTAGGAAATGCAGATGGCCTTTGGGGACCAAACACTGCAGAGGCAGCTAAGGAATTTCAAAAAAGCCAAAATCTATCTGTCGATGGGACACCAGGTCACGACACCATTGCAGCGGCAAATCAATTAGGTTTTATGCTGCCCACAAACAGTACTTTTCCAGCACCTGGTTTGTTGGACGTTGTCTTTGATTTGTCGTACAACAATAAAAATGCGGACTTGGCAAAAGCTAAAAATTCCTGTATGTCTGCCCTATTCCACAAAGCCACTCAATCTCTTGGCTCGACTCTTTTTCATGATCCAATGTACCATACCCGACAAAGCGAAGCACTTAGTGCAGGGCTATTGTGGGGAGCCTACCATTTTGGCTCAGGTGGAAGTGGCAAGGACCAGGCCCATGCATTTTTAGATTACTCAAAACCTGACAGCAATACCTTGCTTGTATTGGATTTTGAACCCAATACTACTCACGGTGAAACAACAATGAGTGTAGATGAGGCTGCAGATTTTGTAACAACAATTTTGAATCAAACCGGCAAATACCCGGGCTTGTATAGCGGCCCCCTATTGCATCAGTCTTCGATTAATTCTTCCCCATCCTATGCGGTATTGACCAAATGCTGGCTGTGGGTCGCACAATATGGCCCGGCTGTACATCTTCCTCCTTCATGGACAGATTTTGTTTTTTGGCAATATACAGATGGCACCGCAGGCCCGTCAGCGCAGCCTGTTGACGGAGTAGGTCAATGCGACCGCGATGTGTTTAAAGGAACGAATGATGAACTAGCAGCTTTTTGGCACAATGAAAGTGTATGATAATTTTTATTAACCGCAAAGGACGCTAAGAGAAATCAGTGTGTCAAGTTTTATTAACCGCAAAGGACGCTAAGAGAAATCAGTGTTTTTCGTTTTTTGAACCGCAAAGGACGCTAGATAAATAAAATATATTTTAAAATTAAAGTATTAAAAAAATGACAGAAAACGAATTGTCAAATAAAATAATTGGCTGTGCAATAATGGTTCATAATGCCTTAGGGCAAGGTCTGTTGGAAAGTGCTTACCAGGAATGCTTGTATTATGTTTTACAAAAAGAAGGCTTAAATGTGTCAAAACAAAAAGCTATGCCAATTGTATTTGAAGATATCAAGTTAGAATGTGGCTATAGGATAGACTTGCTTGTCGAAAACAAAGTAGTAATCGAAATAAAAAGTGTAGAGGCTTTAAATGAAATTCATATGGCACAAATTTTAACATATTTGAAATTGGGTAATTTCAAATTAGGGCTTTTAATCAACTTTAATACAATCTTATTGAAAAACGGTATTAAAAGAGTCGTAAATGGCACATAACAATGTCGACACTCAAAATTCCCTTTGCGGTTAAATTCCCTTTGTAACCTTTTGGTAAGGCTGTGCGACCTTTGCGGTTAAATTCCCTTTGCGACCTTTGCGAAAAACTCTGCGACCTTTGCGGTTAAATTCATTTTGCGACCTTTGCGGTTAAATCCCCTTTGCGACCTTTGCGTAAAAATTTGCGCCCTTTGCGGTTAAATTCATTTTGCACCCTTTGCGGTTAAATCCCCTTTGCGACCTTTGCGTAAAACTTTGCGCCCTTTGCGGTTAAATTCATTTTGCGCCCTTTGCGGTTAAATCCCCTTTGCGCCCTTTGCGGTTAAATCCCCATGACAATATCTCAATTATTTATTTTAAATTTACACTGTGTAAGCTTTAAAGTCTATTGTTTTTCCAAAACCCTTGCCTTTCAAGTTTTTAAAATAATAAAATAGGATTTAAAAATGCCCAAAAATTTATTCCCTCATATATATTCTATCTGCCAACTTTTATGCAAAAAAATGACTGCATGCATCGTGTCAATTGTGGTTGTTTGCGCAAGCCAATCAGCATTAGCCCAAGGCCCCAAAGGATACACTTTTTGTGCAAATGAAAATGGCACATTTACCTTGCCAGCCAAAAGCCACATTGCATATGGCGCTGATGGCAAGTTCAAATACCTGTTCAATCAAACAGGGACTATAATCTTTAACAATGAAACTTTTGGTGGCGACCCTATATTTGGCACAGTTAAATCAGGGTATTACAAGCTTGCCAATGGTACAGAATCCTCATCAGTTTTAAGTGCCACAATGCTTCAACTCAAAAATCATATTAAAGGCTCGATTCTTATGACACCAGGTGCCCTCAATACAGCTGCAGATGTCATACAACAAAACATATTTGTGATTGCGGACAATGATTCCATTGTATTGGCGGCATTTGATTTGGTGGATTGTTATGAAAAACTAAAAGGGCCCATCTTTATAAATACTGCTACAAAAGGCGGCTTTCCCAACGCATTTGGTGCCACCGATGGCTATGAATTGGTCCGTGCCGTATTTCTCATTCAGCAAGGTATTTTAGACTATATCTACCAGCCCGACAATATTAAAAAATATAAAACCATTTTGGATGGAAGAAAATTCTTATCGGCTACACACTTTCCCGGTTCATGTCCCAAACCCATAGACTCATTGGCTACCTATAATGCAAAAATCAATGGTTCTATGCCAAAAGAATATGGCTTGCGCACCGCCTTCTCCTCTACCCCGGCCCGAAGACCTACCGGCTATTATTTATCTCCCGGCAGCATTGGTGCGGTAAAAGTTCCTGCATCCATGGTGGGAAAAGGATTCAAAATATTGGTTGGTGCCCATACTTTTGAACGTACAGGCAACAATCCTTGTAGAAGGTTTTTTAGGGTGACCAATACCTTTCCTATTGTAGATACTTTGACAGAAATTGCCAATCCATTTGGCGGCGGTATTTACATCATTACTCCATACTTGGCCAATGAAGGTATTGTCGATATCCAATTGACCAATGTCGTGCCGGCTCCATCTTTTTCCTATAAAAGTTTCGATAAAACCAGTCTTCAAAATTGGCTTGAAATACAACGTAAAAATCCTGCGCCATGGGCAGATTTTGAATCTGACAAATACATGATGCAAGTACCTACGAGTTGGATATACAATTATGCAGACCCAGTAACTCTAATGGCTGACTGGGACAATCGTATGGATGAAGTTTCTAAGTTACTTGGTTATCCGGCACTCAGAAACAATACCATTTTGTACTTGCAAATTGATGTGGACATTATGTTTGGCGCTTATGGCATAGGCAATCCACAAATCAACAATACGTACAATCCTGCTGACATGGAGAACGGCAACAAAAACCATTGGTTCTTAAAACCCGGTGTTGAATTTTGGGAAACAGAATTTCATGAAATGGGCCATGCCCAATTGTTTAGCAAATTTCCGGGCGAAACAGAAGCGGCCGTCAATTTATTGGCTGCGGCCATTTACAACAGATTGTACAATGTAGACATAGACAGGGCACTTGGAGAGTCCTTCAACAATGCTCCACAAATAACCAGAGACCAGGCCGCCATGAATTGGATGGTCACACCAAATTTCAGGGCGGGCAATCCTATGGATATATCCAACACTACAAAAGATGAGGTCCGATACCAGCAGC
This sequence comes from Saprospiraceae bacterium, assembly GCA_043755305.1. Taxonomy (GTDB): domain Bacteria; phylum Bacteroidota; class Bacteroidia; order Chitinophagales; family Saprospiraceae; genus JADKBO01. The sequence goes on along the minus strand of JAYUTD010000033.1, from coordinate 5,194 downwards.
GTGGCTATGCAAAATATGTGGAAATAGCAGCATTGTTTGGTTGGGAAGCCATTGACTCATTTTATAATAAAGAGCAATTGGACTTTATCAATCAAGTGCCGGGCGATGGACTCAGTGAGGTGGATAGCCGCATCTTAAGATTTTCAAAAACGACCGGTGTAGATGTGCGTCCGCTGATCCATTTTTGGGGCGTACAGCCAAAAGACAGGAATGCGCTGAAAGCAAAAATCCAGGCAGAAGGCCTCAAGCCCTCTAAATTGATTTGTGACCGCCTCACTTATTACAAATCCATTCTTCCTGCAAACAATGCACAATTTGTTACCCACGCCAAAACATTTTTTGGTGGCAGTGTACCCGTGGGTGGCAATCCCGATTACGGCTCAGGGTGGTACAATGTGTGGTTGCCTCAGTACAATACCAGTCATGGCTCTGCAGGTAAAAATGCAGTACAAAATATTATAGACAATTATTTCCCGGGAGGCTGTCCTACCACCATTGAATTGCCTTTGGTCAAAGTAAACAGCGACACATTATGCAGTGGCCAGTCTGTAACACTGACTGCAAGTGGTGCAATGTATTACAAGTGGAGCAATGGCTCGACGGAGAAAAGCATTACGGTAAGTCCTGCTGAAACTACCACCTTTACTGTTGCCGGAAAAACAGCAGGATACAGTGCATCAGCGATAGGAATTGTGACAGTCAATCCTATCCCTGTTGTCCATGTAGATAGTGCCAGCATATGCAAAGGAGATACCTTAAACTTGATTGTGTCTGGTGCAGAAAGCTATCAATGGAATACCGGTGACAACAATGATACACTTAGCGTCAGTCCTACGCAAACTACACAATACAATGTCATAGGAAGTAGCAAAGGGTGTACTTCTGATACAGTTTTTACGCAAGTCAGGGTAAAGCCAGTACCATCAGTCAAAGTCGATAATAAGAATATCTGCGCAGGAGATTCAGCTACTTTGATTGTGAGTGGAGCTGAGGGCTATTATTGGAGCAACGGAGCGTTGACTGATACCATTGTGGTAAATCCTACGGACACTAAAATGTATAATGTGGTAGGAATATCAGATGGCTGTGTATCGGATTCTGTAACTGCTCTGGTGTTAGTAAGGCCTGTACCGGAAATAAAAGTCAATAGTGCTTCCATCTGTTTTGGTCAGCAAGCAACCCTGGTGGCTACTGGTGCCTCAAATTTTGAGTGGAGCAATGGGGCAACCGCAGATACTATTGTGGTGAACCCGGCAGATACCACAACATATGCCGTAATAGGAATCAGCAATGGCTGCACTTCAGATACTTTGTACGCTCAAGTAATTGTAAAGCCCATCCCCGATATTGTAGTGGATAGTGCCAGTATTTGTCTTGGCGATACCGTTATTTTAAATGCAAGTGGCGCACAAAATTTTATATGGAGCAATGGAACGATAGGCAGTGGCATTGTAGTCACTCCAACAATAACCACAACTTATACAGTTATTGGTATCACAGAAGGATGTAATACTTCAAAAAAAGCAACGGTTACTGTCAATCCTCTGCCCATTGTAAATTTGGGTAATGACACTATTTTAGTACAGGGTAAATCTTTGCTGTTGTATGCCACTGGCATAGGTCTTAATTATAAATGGTCAACAGGAGCTACCACTCCGACAATTTTGGTCAAAGCGGCAGGTTCCTATTCTGTAATTGTAGAGAATAAAGCCGGGTGTATTGCAAAGGACACCATTGAAGTAAAAATCATATCGTCTCTTGCCGAAATAGAAAAAGATAAAGCTATTACTGTCGCCCCAAATCCTTGCCATGATTTTATAACAATATCGAGCAAGGCTGAGATGCATAGCATTCAAATCATAGATATGCTGGGCAAGGAATTGTTTAATTTTGATGGCTTATCAAATGATAAGTACCGTAAGATGGTGGACTTGTCCCACTTGCCTGCAGGTACTTATTATGTCAAAATTATGGGTGATAAATTTATGCGGACAATGCAGGTGGTGAAGATATGAGGCAGAGAACAAAATTTTATTTTTTACTATATAAAACTTTTAACTTCACCACTTAAATAGTTATAAGAATCGATATCATCTATTGCTTACAAAATCGATGAAGTTTTGACCAATGTGCAAGTATTGGTAACGAAAAACAGTAAATAAACATACCAAACAAAACACAACAACCTATGCAAACATCCTTGCACTCTATTTGTGCCAAAGCAACAGCTACCTTTTTATTATTGTTTATATTTTACTATAATACCTACGCACAATCTGACACCCTTACCAACGTAAATTTTGACAATTCCATACTAAAGTCAGGCTGCTCGAGATTTATAGGCAATGTCTTTTCCTTGCCAAAAGGAAAGATGATTTATGCAGGCTTATACATATTAAATGGTCATGTTGCGTATGGCTTGAAGAAAGATTTTAGCATCGAAGCCGGCGTCTATAGGCTGCCGCATAATGATTATGTCTTGATAGCTGGAGTAAAATGTAAAAAGTCATTTTACCTTACCGATCATTTAGCCGTTGCCTTGAAACCTGCAATTTTAGTAAATAGATTCATAACAACAGGCTTTCTTGAAGGCATTTTATCCTATGAAATCAAAAAAGCAACATATCTGTTTCTTACGCTCGCTTATACGATCTTGGATCCAGTATTGATCGCAGCGGCTACATTTACGGCGAGCAAGGTTTTATGTATGGCTTTTCAGTTGTCGGCAGGGTATTGAAAAATGTAGAAATACAAGGTGAATATAGCCACACTGTATTGGATTCACGAAAAGGATATTTAGTGAATATAGGTATAGGATTGAACTATTATTATAAAAAAGTTATGCTTGGGGCAGGCTATGTCCATTTTGCTTCCAACTCTGCATTTTATTTTACCGACAATATTCCTTTTTATACTCAGCTGAAATTTCCAATCCTTTATTGACAAGCAAATGGCTACCAGCTATCCTAAGTCTTCCAACACTGCTGGTCGTCTGGTACAGGGAACAAAAATGGATTTAAAAGCAATAAAACTAGAAAAAATGAATGTTTACAATCTACCTTTCATAAGAATTCGGTATTTAACACCAAATGCAGTATATTTGTTTTAAAGCTAAGATTTGTGCCTATGCCTTGAACACATCATAGTTTTAAAAGATAAATTGTTGCAATGAACATTGACAAATTCATAGATTACTTTGATGGTTATCTTTTGTTTGATAATCAAGAAAGGGATGACCTTAGAAACAGAGTAATTGAAAAAACTTTGAAAAGGAAACAATTTATCCTTCAAAAAAATGATATCTGCCACCATTATTGCTTCGTAGTAGAAGGTCTTTTGAAAATGTATGCAACAGATAAATATGGAGTGGAACATAACATTCAGTTTGCAAAAGAAAATGAGTGGATAGAAGATCTGCTAAGTTTTCACCACAAAACACCTAGCCATTTTTACATAGAGGCCATTGAGCCCTCCATTGTAATACAAATTGAAAAATCAAACCTAATGTATCTTTTTGCACAGTACCCTAAAATTGAGCGGGTTTTTAGGGTCATCACTGAAAACAAATTCATGGCTTTGGAGAATAGGGTTCTTCAACACATAAGTTCAAATGCAGAAGAGAAGTACCAAAATTTTATTGAAAAATATCCATCACTTTCTCTACGATTGCCCAATACTCAAATAGCTTCCTACCTTGGTATAACACCCGAATTTCTTAGTAAAATTCGCAGCAATTCTTCAAAAAAATAAGCATTGCCCTTAAACTAGTTTAAGGGTATTTATTAAACTAGTTTAAGGCAATATTTTGAACAATAGCCCAAAATAAGCATTTATATTATAATTTATTTTACTACAGAAAAGCAAATAAATAACTATTTATACTTTGAAAATCAAAAACTAATTTGCATCTTTTGAATGGTACAAAATTTTATAATTATAATAAAATGTGCCCATTAATACATTTTTTATTTGCAATAATTAACGTTTTTTATTTTTTGAGTTTATTTATTTATACATTTTGAAATTTTTTTTTACAATAATATTATTTAACAACAATTCAAAACAATGGAGCATTTAAAAATCGCAACCGACAATTACGTAGCCTTTACATTTTTTATTGGCACAATGGCCATGATGGCCGCATCAGTTTTTTTCTTTTTTGAACTAAGCACTACGCCAGCTAAATGGAGAACATCTGTTCTAGTATCAGGTCTTATCACATTTATTGCAGCAGTACATTACTACTACATGAGAGGATACAACCTCGAAACAGGAGAATCACCTACTTTTTTTAGGTATGTGGATTGGATTTTAACCGTGCCGCTTATGTGTGTGGAATTCTACCTAATCACCAAAAAAGCAGGAGCTAAAATTGGTTTGTTATGGAAATTAATCTTTGCTTCTGTGGTAATGTTAGTCACAGGTTATTTTGGAGAAACCATCTACAGAGACGATAGCGTTTTATGGGGAGTGATTTCTGGCGCTGCTTACTTCTATATTGCTTACCTGGTTTGGTTTGGCGAAGTTGCAAAACTAGCTCAAACAGCTGGAACACAAGTTGCTAAAGCGACTAGAATTCTTGCTTGGTTTGTATTGGTAGGTTGGGCTATCTATCCTTTAGGCTACATCCTGGGAACTCCTGGAGGACTATTTGGAATGCAGTTGGTTGCTGACCCAGCGGCAGCATCTCATGCAATGGACATCGTTTACAACATTGCAGATGCAATAAATAAGATAGGCTTTGGTTTGGTAATTTATGTACTAAGTAGAACCGAAGAGTAATAACATTCTATTTCAAAATATTTTGCTCAGGTGTATCATTGCTATACACCTGAGTTTTTTTTTATTGCGTAGATTTTATCCTATAATTTTTAAATCAAATTGAGAATCGTGGTATTTATTTCATATGATATAGTATTGACTTATTTGAGAAAGACAAAGTCAAACATTACTCTTACCATAGCTTGAAAATGAATTACCAATTCATAATAATCGGCGGTGGATGTGCGGGTTTGCAACTTGCTAAGGCTCTGTTGCTGCTTCCTGAGGACACGGTAACCTCTGTCCTATTAATAGAATCTAAAGTTGAACACGAAGAAAAATCATGGTGCTTCTGGCACGATGAAAATCATACCTACAATCACTTAGTAAAAAAGAAATGGCCTAATCTTGGTTTTAATGCTGACCAAATGAG
>JAYUTD010000032.1:0-6235 GCA_043755305.1 Saprospiraceae bacterium | reverse complement strand
TACATAAATCAATTGCAACCAAAAGATTATCCCTATGAATACAAGTTGCTCAATTTTGCACCTGAGCCATGGACTGCAAAGAAATCGGCTTTGGTATATAAATCAATGGCTGATGTATTGGCTGGTGGATCCTATGATATGGAAAACAGCAATAGTCTTTACATTCTGGGCAAAGAACTTTATAGTAAAATATATCCGGAAAATGATGACAGCGGATATCCGGTAATTCCTGCGGAGAAAAAATACAACTTTGAAAATCCTCAAAAGCTAAATCCTTCTGATGAAATCATTGCAAAACCTTATTACAATCAAATTTATAAAAATAGAATTCCGGGTATAGGAAGCAACAATTGGGCTGTATCCGGAGCAAAAACAAAATCAAAAGCGCCTATCCTTTGCAATGACCCACATCTGGGATTGACATTGCCATCAATATGGATTGAAGAGCATATTTGTACTCCGGAAACCAATGCTTATGGTGTTTCTTTTCCAGGATTTCCCGGTATTATGATCGGATTTAATGACTACATTGCCTGGGGTGAAACCAATGTAGGGCAGGATGTAGAAGACCTTTTCGAAATAGAATGGAAAGACAGTAAGCGATCAAAATATATAGTGGACGGAAAAGAAGTGAATCCCATAAAGGTCATTAAAGAAATTAAAATCAAGAATGCGCCATCGGTCTTTGACACATTGATTTTTACAAACTTGGGCATTGTAAAAATGAAGTCATTTGACGCCAAGAGTGATATTGCGGTTCGATGGTTGGCAGTAGACGAACAAAAAGAACCTGAGTTCATGACTTTTGTAGATGTAATGAAAGCAAAAAATTATGTAGAATTTCAGCAAGGAATCAATCATTTTAATACTCCTGCCCAGAATTTTTTATTTGCCTCAAAATCCGGTGATATTGCTTTAAATGTTAATGGAAAATTTCCAATTAGACAATACCAGGATGGATTGTTTGTGGAACATGGAAATGTGTCGACTTCAGATTGGGACGCCTACATACCCAGAGACCAAAACCCTTCAATCCTAAACCCAAGCAGCGGATATGTTACATCCACCAATCAACGATCTGCGGCAGCTAACTACCCTTTTTACTATACAGGCAAATTTGAACATGCACGCAACAAAGTAATCAATGATTCTCTGAGCAGAAAATCCAACCTTGATATAGAATCGATGAAAAAATTGCAAGGCAACACCTTTAACACATTTGCCTATCAATCCTTACCCACTATTGTGGCTACATTAGAAAAACAACAAAACCTTCACCCACTGGTAGGTAAATTGAAAACATGGGATTGTACCTACGATGCAAAGAGTGAGATGCCTACGGTCTTTGAAGCATTGTTTGATGAAATTTATGAAAATACTTTTGAAGAAGTATTGATGTACAAAGATACTTTAGACATACTTTCACCGGAAGCCTGGAGATTGGCAAATCTAATTTCAAAAGATACCAAATCCGCAATTTGGGATGATGTAAGAACTAAAGATAAAATTGAGCAAATGGAAGATGTAGTAGCCAGTTCATTTGCGGCTATTACTTCTCCAGCCAATGCGCCAAATCTTCAAAAGCCATGGTCGGTAACAAGACCTGTAAATATACTCCACTATACAAGAATTCCAGCTTTTTCAGCAAAAGACCTGGCAGTGAGCGGAACACCTGATGCTCTTTCAGCAGTAAACTCGACATTTGGCCCTTCCTGGAGAATGATCGTCAGCCTTGAAAAGGAGACTGAAGCATATGGTGTTTTTCCCGGTGGGCAGTCGGGCAATCCATTGTCAAAATTTTACAAAAACATGATACCAGATTGGATCAATGGCAAGTACCACAAACTCAATCCTGAAAAGGATAAATCTAAAATAAAATCTCTGAAAAAAACCACAATTAATCAACCATGATCCAGTCAAAATATTATATCATTTGTGTAACGCTATTCACCATTGTTGCTACTTATTTTTTATCATGGTGGTCGATTCCGATTGGAGTTGGTTTGATTGCCTTTTTTGCCAAAGAGGTTTCCGGCGTAAAAGCAATGGCCTTAACTACGGGTATCACCAGTGGCATATGGATGGCTTGGACAGTTATTCAGGAATTTTCATCGCAAAATAAAGTGTCGGTATTAACAGGAGAAATTTTTGGCCATTTACCTCCAATTGTTATCTATGTATTGACAGGATTGAGCATTTCCATTGTTTCAGGAATGGCAGCTTTATTTGGAAGTAAACTAAGAAAATTGCTGAATGTATAAGACTTTCGATACTGCATAAATTCGTTAACATAGCAATAAAGCAAACTATGATTTTGAATTACCGACATTATTGAACATAGTATTGAGTAGTAAACTGAATTTTTGTTTGTGTTTTACCGTGTAACATATAATCCTTAAATTTGCATTAAACAATAAAAAGAGATAAAATGAATTTTGATATCATCGTAGTAGGCAGTGGACCAGGTGGATATGTTGCAGCCATTAGAGCGGCGCAATTGGGAAAAAGTGTAGCTGTGATAGAAAAGGAATCTCTCGGCGGAGTATGTCTCAATTGGGGCTGTATCCCAACGAAAGCTTTGTTAAAGAGCGCACAGGTATTCAATTACATCAACCATGCTGAAGATTATGGTATACAAGTAGGAAACCCAAAACCCATGTTTACTGAAATGATCAATAGAAGTAGGAATGTCGCCGATGGCATGAGTAAGGGAGTCAGTTTTTTAATGAAAAAGAATAAGATTACAGTTATCATGGGTACTGCAACATTGGCCAGAGGTAAAAAGGTGGTAGTGACAGACAAAGAAGGAAAAAAACAAGAATACACTGGGGATCACATTATCATTGCAACCGGAAGTAAAGCAAAGCAATTGCCCAACCTTCCTATTGATGGAACAAAAATAATAGGTTACAGAGAAGCGATGACCTTGCCTGTGCAACCTGCGAGAATGGTAGTCGTGGGAGCGGGTGCTATTGGAGTAGAATTTGCCTACTTTTATCACTCTATCGGTACAGAAGTTACTGTAGTTGAATTTATGGAACAAGGCCTGTTGCCCAGAGAAGATGCAGAGGTGTCAAAAGAATTGGCAAAAGTATTTACAAAATCCGGAATCAAAGTTTTGGCCAATACTTCAGTAGAAAAAGTCGATACTTCTGGTAAAAACTGTGTAGTAACATTCAAAAACAGAAAGGACGGCAAAGAAGAAACAGTAGAATGCGATATAGTATTGAGTTCTGCCGGGATTACGGCTAATATTGAAAATATAGGACTGGAAATTCTAGGTATAGAAACTGAAAAAGGCACCATAAAAGTAGATGAATTTTACAGAACAAACGTACCTGGTATCTATGCCATTGGTGATGTGATACCCACTCAAGCTCTGGCTCACGTAGCAAGTGCTGAAGGTATTACTTGTGTAGAGAAAATTGCAGGTATGCATGTAGATGCTATTGACTATAACAATGTGCCGGGATGCACTTACTGCAGTCCTGAGGTAGCCAGTGTTGGGTATACTGAAGCGCAAGCCAAAGAAGCAGGATATGAACTCAAGATTGGAAAATTTCCTTTTTCTGCATCAGGTAAGGCAAGTGCAGCCGGTGTTAAAGAAGGATTTGTAAAAGTGATCTACGATGCAAAATATGGTGAATTGCTGGGAGCGCATATGATTGGTTCAAATGTAACAGAGATGATCGCAGAATTGGTTCTTGCTAAAAAGCTGGAGTCAACCGGGCATGAGATCCTCAAGGCTATGCACCCGCATCCTACCATGAGTGAGGCAGTCATGGAAGCTACTGCAGCTGCGTACGGAGAGGTCATTCACTTATAAAAGAATATTTCTACTTTTCACAAAACGAAATTATACTATAAAAAAAAGCACTGAAACGAATTCAGTGCTTTTTTACATTATAGGTATTCAATTTATTTGTCCTTACTTTTTACCGAACACAATGACATTGGCTTTGCCTTTGAAAATGCCTTTTGTGTCATAAAGGAAAGTAATCTTTTCTATTCTTCTTCTGTTTCCCGGAAAATCAATGACCCTACTTTCTTCACCCTGGTGAAAATTTTTCTGGATAGCTACATTCATTTTCTCGCCATTTTCAAAATAAACATCCATATCCACCATATTGAGCCCGGCGTCTACTACTTTGATTTTAATGGCTTTGTAGATGTCATTGCCACCAATTACCATCACATCTCTATCTAAACCATAATTGGCCTCTATCTGACCAATGATCCTCCACTTTCCCAAGGTAAAACTTGAAGCAACCAAGACCAATAAAATAGCCGGAATAAATAATTTTAGATTTCTCATTGTTTTATTTTTAATGTTGTTAATAAATATTCTTACATGGTTTTAGAGTGGTGTCCTTTCACAACGTTTAAATTACTTTGCAAAATTATATTTTATTTAACATTTGTCTATCACCCATAAAGGTAATATTATGCCGTGAAAAGAGAAAGCCCAAAAAACCAAAATGGGTGTTGCAAAGCTTTAGGCATGGTACATTTTTCTCAATTCAGTAATCATGACCTCAGTCATCTTTTTGAGGTCAAAAGATTCATTCCAGCCCCAATGTGTGCGAGCCCGCTCATCGTTTATGCTTTCAGTCCACGACTCTGCAATTTGCTGCCTGAAATCCGGCACATATTCTATTTCAAAATTGGGATAATATTCTTTTATAGATTCATATATTTCCTTTGGGGTAAAGCTCATGGCTGAAAGATTGTATCCATACCGCAACTTCACATCTTCAGGATTAGCTGCCATCAACTCAATAGTGCCTCTGATGGCGTCATCAATGTACATCATTGGCAATCTGGTATCCTCCTTCAGAAAGCAGGTATATTTTTCACCCTTGATGGCTGCATGGTATATTTCTACAGCATAATCCGTTGTCCCACCTGCCGGAATGGATTGATAACTTATTATACCCGGATACCTTATAGACCGTACATCTACACCATACCTCTTGAAATAATAATTGCACAACAACTCTCCTGTGGATTTGCTGATGCCATAGACAGTAGTAGGTAGTAAAGGTACATCCTGCGGAGTATCATGCCTTGGTGTTGTCTTTCCGAATACGGCAATTGTGCTGGGGAAAAAAACTTTATCCAGTTTAAATTCATTGGCCAACTCCAGTACGCTTAAAAGCCCATTAAGATTGATGTTCCAGGTTTTAATGGGATTGTATTCTCCACCAGCAGAAAGAATGGCTGCTAAATGGTAGATTTCTGTAATATTGTAATCTTTAACCAACTCCTTAAGCCGGATTGTGTTCAATATATCCAGAAATTCAAAGGGGCCATCGTGGCCATCAGAGATTTTTTGAATATCGGTGACAAGCACGTTATCTTTGCCATATTTTTCTCTAAGCTCTTCTGACAGCACTCGGCCCAATTGGCCATTGGCACCGGTAATCAATATTTTCTTTTGCTTCATCGATTGATTTGAATTTGAAGGCTAAGATAAGCATAATTTATTAATACACACTCGGCATAGAATAAAAACAAATGTGGGGATTACTGCTTTAAAAATCTATCCTAAACCTCAGATTCACTCGTCTGGAAGTCAGGTTGTTGTTGATGGCGTATTGGTCATTTGTAATGGTTCTGATCCAAGTTACAGAAGCTGTATTGACAATATCCATGATGTTGAATACTTCGAGGCTCAACCAAGTCTTTTCAGAAAATTTAAAAGGATTGTGTTGCCCTTTGTTTTTTTCTACTTTATCCCATATCAGGTAGGAAAATCCTATGTCCAATCTTTGGTAAGCTTTGTACCTAAAAACATTTCTTTGGATGATGTTATTGTCCTTGACACCAAATGGCAAGCCGGTGCCAAATGAATAAGAAATATTGGCTTTGAAATTTTTATTGCTAGGCAAGTAATCCTGGAAAAACAAACTTAGATTAAAAAGGCGGTCCGTCGGACGAGGAACATATTCTACCACATACTTTGAGGTGTCTCTGCCTCTAAGGTGCTGCACACCCATAATGGATTCTTTTGTAGTGAGGATGGATAGATTGACCCAGGATTCTGCATTAGGCACAAATTCACCATTGATTCTGAGATCTAGGCCGGATGCATAACCGTAACCATTGTTTTGCGCAGCATAAGAGATTCTTACATTGTCTACATCATAAATAATAAGGTCTGTAAACCTTTTGTAGTAAAGTTCTGAGATTAGTTTAAATGGTTTTTTACTCACACTCGGCCACATGAAATCGT